>NZ_JAXIOM010000001.1:0-211858 GCF_049311025.1 Arthrobacter sp. 3Tela_A | reverse complement strand
CGCTGCATGCGTTGCCGGACTTTTTTGCGTTGCCGGACTTTACTGGGCCGCACTTGTTTACCGGGCCGGACTTGTCTACTGGACCGGAGGCTGCCGTCACATCCGCGCTTTGGTCCTGGCCGTAGCCGGCGCGCTCCAGGGATCCTCCGGCCAGGGATGCCGTGGATACCGTCCGCGCATCTCGGCCCTCACCTGCGCGTAGGGACCGGACCAGAAGGACGCCAGATCATCCGTCACAGCCAGCGGGCGTCCGGCAGGTGAGAGCAGGTGGAACTGCACCCGGATGCGGCCTCCCGCCAGCAGCGGTGATTCCGCCCAGCCAAAGCACTTCTGAAGTTTGACTGCCAGAACCGGAGGTGCGGCGTCGTCCTCTGGCTCCGGGTAGCTGATACGTTCCTGCGTGCCGCTGGGTACCAGGATCTTTTCCGGGGCCAGTTCATCCAGTTTGGCTGCCTCCGGCCAGGGCAGCAGGCGGCGGAGCGGATCCAGCAGACTGATGTCTGCCGCCCGCATTCCTCCGGCCAGCGCTTCCAGCTCCGGTCCCAGCCAGTCCTGAAGATGCTGCAGCAGAGCTGCTTCGGAAACGTCAGGCCAGGGCTGGCCAAGCAGCCGGTGGAGCAGCGCCATCCGGCGGCGGAGACTGTCAGCGGCCCCTGACCAGCCGACGGCACCAAGACCCTGCTCGGCCAGCGCGTGCGCAACGGCCGTGCGCCCCTCAGCGGCGGCCGGGCGGACGGGTGTCGAGGAGAGTTCTATCGCGCCCAGCCGGCGTACCCGGCGGGCGGTGACCTTGCCGCCGTCGAACGCTGCAGCGACCTCCTCGGTGAGCAGGCGGGAAGCTGCCGTTTCGGCGGTCTCCGGCTGCACCGGGGCCGCTGCGCGAATCACCGCACCGGTTCCTGCCGCTGCCTTTCCGGCGGCACGGGAAACGTCCGCGACCGCGAGCCATGCATGCCCCCGGAGCGGACTGTCAGCAGGCAGCCCGGCACGGGTACCCGAAGCCAGCAGGTATTGCTCCCCTGCAGCTCCGTCCACTCGCCGCGCCACCCTGTCCGGAAAGGCCAGCGCCACCAGGGTGCCCACGGCTTCTTCAGTCCCCGGAGTTCCGGCCGGCGCCTTGGCGGGGGCCGGTCTGCCTTCGGGTTGGGCGAGCCGCTCAAGACGCCGGGCCTCTCGGGCGAAGGCATTCGAGCCGGGGTCACGTCCTGAACGAAGCGCGGCCAGGAGCCGGACCAGGTCAGCTCCGGCTGGGCGCCGGTCGCCGGACAGCATGGCGGTGATCTCCGCAGCGGTGCGTGGACCGAGGAGGAGGGATCCCTCCACCAATGCCCGGGCAAGGCGTGGATCTACCGGGATGCTCACCAGCCGATGCCCCGTTTCAGTGGCTTTTCCTTCATCGTCCACCGCGCCGATGCTGCGCAGGACTGCTTCAGCGTCCGCCAGCGCAGCAGCGGGAAGTGCCTGCGGCAAGGGCAGGCCCCGGCCTCCGGGAGTTCCCCAGCAGGCCAGGATCAAGGCGGCGGCAGTTAGGTCAGCCGCGGCTGCCTCCGGCGTGGGATGGGCCGGAGCTGCGGCGTAGGCCGCTTCCGTATAGGCGCGGATTACGGTTCCGGGTCCCTGGCGGGCTGCACGTCCGGCACGCTGCTGTGCTGCTGCGCGGGAGGCACTGACGGTGACCAGACCGCTCATGCCTCGGGCGGCGTCGCGCCTTGGTTCGCGCGCCAGCCCGGAGTCGATGACCAGCCGCACGCCCGGAACGGTGAGGGAGGATTCAGCCAGTGAGGTGGAGACGATGATGCGCGGCTTGTCCCCCGGCGCCCGGCCGGAAACCGCGCGGTCCTGCTCGGACGGCGGGGCCTGGCCGTGCAGCTCCAGCACCTCGGTGCCCGGACCGGCCTCCTGCCGCAGGACCCGGGCCACATGGGCCACTTCCCGCACGCCCGGTGCAAACACCAGCGCGTCAATCGAAGGATCTTCAGCCAGTGCGCGGGCATGGCTCTGGGCTGCCAGCCGCGCCAGGGCGTCCAGGAAACCGGGCGTCACGCCGCGTTCATCCAGCCGCGCGGCTGCCGGCGGCTGCCAGAGGACCTGGAGCGGATGGAGCGCCGAAGGGCAGTCGACGACGGGTGCGGGAGACCCCGGCACGCCCAGCAGTTCGGCGAAGCGCGGCGTGTCCAGGGTGGCGGACATGGCTACGAGGAGCAGGTCCGGGCGGAGCTGGCGCACTTCAGCCAGCATGCCTAGGAGCAGGTCGGTTTCCAGCCCTCGTTCGTGCACTTCGTCCAGTATGACGGCGGAGGCGCTCTCCAGCCCGGGATCGGCCAGCAGCCGGCGCAGCAGAATGCCCGGGGTAACGAACTCGATCAGGGTGTGTGCGCCGGCACGGCTTTCGCCGCGGACCGTAAAACCGGTGCGCTCCCCCACTGCCGTACCGTCCAGCGCGGCAAGCCTGCGGGCAGCGGCCCGCGCTGCCACCCGGCGCGGCTGGGTCACCAGGACGCGTCCTGCCGTGCCTGTCTCTGGCGAACCGGATGAGCCGCGGGCGGCCAGGTTGGCAACCAGCGGCGGTACCAGCGTGGTCTTGCCGGTTCCCGGCGGTGCCTGTACGACGGCGGCCCCGGCGGAGGGCGGGGCGGAGGGCGCGGCGCCCCGGGCATCGTCCGCACTGGCTGCGCCGTCCCAGTTCCCGCCAGGCTCCAAAGCTCTCGCTGCAGCCGGCAGTGACGCAGCAAAAACCAGGCCCCTGCCAAGCGCAGCAAGGTCAAAGGGGCCCGCGGGCAGCGTGCCTTGGGGATTAACAGAGCTCACAGGTCCATTCTCTCCCGGGATTCTCCTGGCGGTTCCCAAGACCGTCCTGTATGAGGAAAGGTTGGGTGCAACCGGGACTACGCCCGCCTGCGCAGTGAGCCCACCGACGCGAAAGAGGAACGAATGACCCCCGAAACGGGAACTGGACCCCAGCCGGGCCCCGAGGAAGTCTGTGCCATCGCCGAGTCGCACGGACTTCAGCTGGATCCCGCTGGCGTGGAGTTCAACGAAGCCGGCCTCGATTACCGGGTGGCGTTCGCTGTCGAGCAGGGAACGAAAAGGAAATGGGTGCTCCGGCTTCCCCGACGCCCCGATGTCGCTGCCAACCAGCCGAGCGAGCAGGCCATCCTGGACTTCGTCCGGCCGCAGCTGCGAGTCGCTGTACCGGACTGGCAGATCCAGGAAGCAGATCTGGTTGCTTACCCGCTCCTTCCGGGAAGGCCGGGACTGACCATCGGTGAAGGCAACCAGCCGGACTGGCACTTCGACCCGTCCTCCGGAGAATACCTCGCCTCACTGGCCCGATTGATTGCCTCCCTGCACAGCTTGGACACGGCTGCGGCAGCAGCCGCCGGCATCCGGTCCGAATCTCCGCAGCAGGTGCGCAGTTACTGGGCCGAGGGGTTGGAAGCGGTGCTGGCGGAGTTCGAGGTCGACGGCGGGCTGCTCGCGGGATGGCGCCGCTGGCTGGACGACGACGGTCTCTGGCCGCAGCGCACCGTCCTCACACATGGTGAGCTGTACCCGGCGCATCTGCTGCTTGATGAGGCGGACCGGATCGTCTCCGTACTGGACTGGACTACTGCGAAGATCAGCGATCCGGCCCTGGAGTTTATGTACGTCCACCTCATCTCGCCTGATTCCTTCGATGAGGTGGTGCGGCTCTACCAGGACGCGACCGGCACTGCCGAGCCGCGTCTGGCAGATCGCTGCACCGCCCTGCTTGCCGCCGGGCCACTGAACTACGCACGGTTTGCGCTGACCACCGGAGAAGCCGAACACCGGGAGGCCGCGCAGGCTCAGCTGCTGGCCGTCTAGGGACTCTGCCTAGCTTTATGCGGGTGCGTCCTCAGCGGGTTCGTCCTCAGCAAGGGCGTTCTCAGCAGGGGCGTCCGCTTCGCTGTCCGGGTGGCCGTGGCGGTGGCCGTCGTCGCCGCGTTCCCCGCGGCGGTCCTTGTAGGACTCACCCTTGCCGGACTCACCCTTGCCGGACTCACCCTTGCCGGGTTTGCCCTCACGGTCAGGCCCGCCGTCGTGGTCCGGCCGGTCCGGCCGAACCTCGTCGGTACCCTCCCCGCCGTCGTTGTTCTGTGAGTCCTTCTCCTGAGCGTCCTTCTCCTGTGAGTCCTTGTCCTGAGCGTCCTTGTCCTGCCTCTCACTGTCCTGGGGCAGGTTCCCGTGATCCCCGTGGTCGGGGCGCTCGCCGTCGAGTTCCGACGTAACCGAGGCGGGCTGAGAGTTATCCGCAACTGCCATGCCCGTGAAGAAAGTGCCGGTCAGCAGTCCGGCAGCTGCCAGACCACTGGCACTCCAGACAATGATCTTCTTGGCTTTGCTGCCAATCTCCATGGTTTTCACCTCGCAAAAAGAGTGTGGATACCTACGCTTTCTATCCAACGCCGTCTTTCTTCGAAGTTTCTTAGAAGCCACGCTCAGTCCAGCGGAAGGCGAACCGTCAGGGATGCACCCCTGCCGTGGCTCGGTTCGGCCTCCACGGTGCCGCCGAACCGATTGGCTATTTCAGCAACCAGTGCCAGACCCAGACCATAGTGGCGGGTGTGACCGCCGGAGGTTTCCCGCGCCGAGGAAAAGCGTTCAAACATCCGTCCACGCAGTTCCTTGGGAAGTCCCGGGCCGTCATCGTAGACGCGGAGGACCCCGTTGCGGCCGCCCGCTGATACCTGCACCCACACTGTGGACCGGGCGTAGTCGGACGCGTTGGCCAGCAACGCAGTAACCACCCGCTGGACTGCTGCCGGGGAGGCACGGACCCACACCGGCGCGCCGGGAACATCAAGCCTGAGCTCGAGGCCGCGGTCCCGCATGGTGGTGCCAAAGGCCTGGGCAGCCTGACGCGCGGCGGCGCCCAGATCAACGGGTTCCGGAGGCCCTGCACGGCGCGGATCGGCGGATTCCAGGAGGTCCTCCAGGATTCCGGTCAGCACGCCCGTGTCCGCAATGATTTCATCCAGGCCGGACTCCACGAACTTCTGCGGACCGGACTGCTCATCTGCTCCTGCCTCCCCAGCCCGGGCATTCAGACGGCGCCGGAGCAGCTGTGCCCGGGTGCTCAGCAGGGTCAGCGGGGTGCGCAGTTCATGGCTCGCATCGGAGACAAACCTGCGCTGAAGCGCCAGCGCCTCCACCAGGGGACGCATCGCAGCCCTCGCTGCCAGGACGGAGAACAGTGCAGCAGCCACCGCAGAGAGCAGCACGGCAGACACGAGGGCCAGCACCAGCCGGTCCAGCTGCCCGCGGGTTTCGGAAGTATCGATGGCAGCCTGGACTATGTCCCTGCCGTCTTTGCGCGTCAACACGCGGAAAGTGGTGCCGGACGCCTCAACGGTTTCCTCAACTTCCCGTCCTCCAGCAGCCACTGAAGCCAGTGACTCCTCGACCGGCAGGCCTTCGGGCATGTCTCTGGACACTGTGAGCCGGCCCCTGTCGTAAACGGCCAGAAAGATGTCCAGCGGCGCATCGCGCGGGTTGTCCAGTGCGGCCGCGGAATCCAGACGATCCTGCAGTGCCCGTTCGGCACCGGCCGCCGCGAGATAGTAAACAACAACTCCGGCCAGCGAGAGAAGCACCACGGTAAGTGCTGTGAACTGCACCGCCAGCCGCCGCGCCGCCCGCCGCGGCTCGGCGTCGTTCCCCCCACCAGCCCCGAAACCAGTCCCGAACCAGCGACGCCTCACGCGAGCTTGCCCAGCCGGTAGCCGATCCCGCGGACCGTCAGGACCGAGGGCCTGCCGAGTTTGCGGCGCAGGTAGTGGACGTAGGTGTCCACGACGCCGGCGTCGTCAGCGTCCGGGAACACAATGTGGTGGAGATCCTCACGGGGAAACACCTGCAGCGGACGGCGTGCCAGCTCCTCCAGCAGCGCTGACTCCCGCTCAGACAGCACCACCACCGCTCCGCCGGGCTGGGTCACGGTCCGGCCGGTGGTATCGAAGACACCGCCGGGTACGGGCAGCACCGGTACCTCCTGTACGGTTCGGCGCCGGAGCGCCCGAAGCCGGGCCAGGAGTTCCTCGACGTCGAACGGCTTGGCCATGTAGTCCTCCGCGCCGCGGTCCAGCCCTTCCACCCGGTCAGAGGGATTACCCAGCGCGGAAAGCACCAGAGCGGGCACCGCGACCCCCTTGCTCCGCAGACGGGCCAGGACATCCAGCCCTTCGATTGCGGGCAGCCCGCGGTCCAGGAGAAGGACGTCGAAGTTCCGGGTGAGGCCCTCGTGCAGGGCGCGCTGCCCGTCATAGGCGCTGGTCACCGAATATCCCTCGGATTCAAGGACCTCCGCCAGCATCTGCGCCAGGCGCAGGTCGTCTTCCACCACCAGGATCCGCGGTTGGGCCTCCATCTTCGCGAGTATAGAAGCGGGCGTAACCATATGTGCGCGGGGAGGCAGGTTTACACTGTAAACGAGACCGGATTCAGCTGTGGTTCCGGCAACACCGTTTGGAGGCATTCCGTGGGCGCACACCAGCCGCTTGGCCCGGCAGCGATTGCCCGGACTGCTGCCCAAATCGCCGACAGCGAAGGGCTGGAAGCGGTCAGCATGCGCCGGGTCGCCGGAGACCTGGGGGTTTCGGCGATGGCGCTGTACCGCCACGTGGCCGGCCGGCGGGAACTGCTCCTGCTAATGGCCGACGCCGTGAGGAGCCCCTCCATGCTGCCGGAGGGGAAACACCGGTGGCAGGACATGCTGGCGCACATGGCCGACACTCTGTGGCAGACCTTCTCTGCCCATCCCTGGCTGCTGGGGATCGTCCTGAGTCCACGTCGCCTGCTCAACCTGGCCGCCCCGGCAGATGTGGAACGCCTGCTCTCCAGCCTCTCGGCCGCCGGCCTGACGGAAGACGAGGGGTTCGACTGCCTGCTCGGGGTCTCGGCCGCCGTCATCGGCACGGTATCCATCGCGGCGGCGGCGGATCCGGTCCCGGCGAATCCGGCGCCGGCGAATCCAGTGGCGGCGGATTCCGTGCCGGCCGGTTCACGGCCGCAGCCAGGCACACCGCGGCTGCACGGCACAGACGACTATCCGCGGGCAGAACGCTTCTCGGGCCGCAGCGTCGATTACGAGTTCGCCCGCCAGTCGCTGGACTATCTGGTGGCCAACTTCATCCGCGGCATCGAATCCACCCACAACCAAACACCGGATCCTTCCAAGGACCCGGGCCTACGGAAGGAAGAACATGCAACTGCAGAATAAGACCGCGATCGTCACCGGCGGCGCAGGCGGCATTGGCCAGGGGATCGTCCGGCGGTTCCTTGCCGAAGGGGCGAAGGTCGCCATCGTCGACATTGACCAGGCGCAGGGCGAGGAGCTGCTGGCCGAACTGGACGGCGAGGCGATTTTCATTGCCAAGGACATCTCCGTCGAGGCGAATGCAGCTGAGATCGTTGCCGAAACCGTGGAGCGCTTCGGCGGTCTGGACGTCCTGGTGAACAACGCGCATGCCTCCAGGCAGGCGTCCATCCTGGAAACCACCAAAGAGATCTGGGACCTGTCCTTCAGCACCGGAACGATGGCCACGTTCTATCTGATGCGTGCTGCATATCCGGAACTAAAGAAGACCCGGGGCAGCATCATCAACTTTGCCTCCGGAGCCGGCATAAAAGGCCTCCCCAACCAGGTTGCCTACTCTGCCGCAAAGGAAGCCATTCGAGCCATCACCCGCACGGCGGCCACCGAGTGGGCAGCTGACGGCATTCGGGTAAATGTGGTCTCCCCTGTGGCTCTAACCCCGGGAATCGTGCAGTGGAGCAAGGCATTCCCGGACGCTTACCAGGAAGTGGTCGACGGCATCCCGCTGGGCCGGCTCGGTGATCCGGAAACCGATATTGCCCCCGTGGTCGTGTTCCTGGCCAGCGAAAACTCCCGCTATGTGACGGGCCAGACCCTGATGGCCGACGGCGGCTCCATCAAGCTGTACTAGACCTGCTGCACTAACCCGGTACTCCCGCAGCCGCATAGCTGGTCACTGCGGAGCTATCGAGAACGAACTCCACCGGCTCGCCGATGCTCAGGGACAGCTCGGCTGCGGCAGCGGGACTAATGTCTGCAGCCAGGCCGGCGCCCCGGACCCGAATCCGGTCACCCTGGGGTTCCAGATCCGTCACGGTAACGCTCAGGATTTCCCGGCCCGGGTCCGCCATGCCGGCTGCGCCTGACCGGCGGACCGCAACGGCCGACGGCGGGAACACCGCCAGGGCGGCCCCGCCGTCCACTACGGCGAGATCCCCGTCCGGCACCGCAAGCTGCAGTCCGCCGGAAATGACCAGACGGCCCCCGCTCAACCTTCCACGGACCAGGTTCAGTCCGGCAAGGCTGGCAGTGAACGGGTTCCTGGGCCGGCGGAGCACCTCGGCGGGCGGGCCGGATTCAACTATCCGCCCTTCCTGCATCACCAGGACCCGGTCTGCGAGGGTGAGAGCATCAAGGACGTCGTGAGTGACGATCAGTGCGCTGCGCCCGGCAAGGACACGCTTAAGCAGCCTGCGCATCAACGGAACCGTTTCCACGTCCAGGGCAGCCATGGGCTCATCCAGCAGCAGCAGGTCCGGTTCCGCGGCGAGGGCGCGGGCAAGGGCAACCCGCTGTGCCTGGCCGCCGGAGAGCTCCCCCGGCCGCTTGGAGGCTAGGCCTGAGGCATCCGTTTCCGCGAGCCAGTGTCTGGCCGCCGTACGGGCTGCCTTTCGGTTAGCTCCCGTGCTGCGCGGGCCGAAGGCAACATTGTCCTCCGCACTCAGGTGTGGGAAGAGCAGTGCTTCCTGGGCCAGGAGGGACGTTCCCCGGCGGTACGCCGGGAGGGATTCCCCTTTGGCGGTATCAAAGAGCGTGGTGCCGTTCAGATTGGCGCGGCCGCTCTGTGCCTGGACCAGGCCGGCGAGCAGTGAAATAACCGTCGATTTCCCGGCCCCGTTGGGTCCCAGCAGAGCCACCGTCTCGCCGTCGCCGACTTCAAAGGCGACGTCGATCCCCCGTTCCGGAATTTCCGCCTGGATCCGCAGCACCATCAGCCCGCTCCCGGGGCCGGGACTGCACGCCTGGCTGCAGACCTGGCGGACGCCGACCGTCCCGGCACGGATCGGTAGGAGAGCCCGACCACGACCACAGCCACCACCACCAGCACAAGCGAGAGCGCCACCGCTGCGTCGGCGTCTCCCTCGCGCTGCAGGTAGATCTCCAGCGGAAGGGTCCGGGTGACGCCCTGCAGGCTGCCGGCGAAGGCCAGGGTTGCACCGAATTCTCCGAGGCAGCGGGCAAAGGAGAGCACCGCTCCGCTGGCCATCCCGGGCAGGACCAGCGGCACGGTAACCCGGCGCAGCACCGTCCAAGGGCGGGCGCCCAGCGTCGCGGCCACGGCTTCGTAGCGGGTTCCGGCGGTCCGCAGTGTTCCCTCGAGGGTCAGGACCAGGAACGGCAGTGCCACAAAGGTCTGGGCCAGGACCACCGCCGCGGTCGAGAAAGCGACCTGGACACCCAGGAATTCGAGCGCTCCGCCCAGCAGCCCCTGCCGCCCAAAGGTATACAGCAGGGCTATGCCTCCGACTACCGGAGGCAGTACCAGGGGAAGCAGCACCAGGGACCGAACCAGCCGCTTCCCCGGGAACCGCAGCCTGGCCAGAACCAGCGCCAACGGAACTCCGAAAAGGATGCAGAGCAGGGTGCTCACCGTTGCGGTGCGCAGGCTTAGAGACAGCGCAGCGAGTGATGATTCCGACGTCACCAGCGGGATGAACTCTGCCCAGTTGACCTCCACCGTGACGGCGGCCAAGGGCAGCAGGAGGAACAGCGCTCCGACGACGGCGCCGGCCAGCACCCAGCGCGGCAGCGGTACCGAACTGTTAGGGGACGCCAAAACCGGCCTCCTGCAGAACTGCCTGTCCTTCTGCGCCCCGGATGAACCCGACAAAGGCAGCTGCCAGCCCTGCATCAGCGGGCCCGGCCAGCCGGACCAGCGGATACCGGTTTACGGCCTGCTGCGCCTCGGGAATCGGTACTTCCCGGACGCTGTCTCCAGCGGCACGTACGTCAGTGACGTAGACCAGACCGGCGTCGGCTTCTCCGGAGACCACCTTGCCCATTACTCCGGCCACCGAGGTTTCTTCGCTTACCGGCGAGAGGTCGACTCCGGCGGCTTCTTCCAGCTTTGCGGCTGCAGCACCGCAGGGAACCTGCACGGCGCAGACCACCACTTGCGGCCCGGCGCCGGCCAGGTCTGCAAAACCCCTGATGCCTGCCGGGTTTCCGGGCGGGACGGCGATGGTCAGGGTATTCGTTGCAATATCCTCGGGTTCTCCGGCTGTCATCCCTCCGTCCACCACCTTGGCCATGTTGGCCTCATCCGCGGATGCGAAAACGTCGGCGGGCGCACCCGCAAGGATCTGGGCCGCGAGGTCCGCGGACCCGGCAAGGTTAAGCCGGACCGCTGTGCCCGGATTCGCCGCCTCGAAGTCCTCCGCCAGCACGGTGAAGGGCACGGCCAGCGACGCCGCAGCAAAGACAGTCAGTTCCCCGCCTTCTCCCTGCGGCTGCGCGGCCTGGTTGGAGCACCCTGCCAGCCAGAGCATGCCTGTCAGCAGCGCAGCCGTGAGAACCTTGCCGGAGCGGCACCGGTTCACGGATGCTTCTTTCCCGGCGGCATCTCAACGATGACGTTGGTCGCCTTGACCACCGCTGTGGCCGTCGAACCGGGTTCCAGGCCGAGCTCCCGCACCGCCTCAGAGCTCATGAGCGAAACCACCCGGAACGGACCGCACTGCAGCTCCACCTGGGCCATGACTTTGTCCATAACGATTTCCGTCACGAGTCCCACGAACCGGTTCCGGGCTGAGCTGGAAATTTCGGTGGGATCATCCGGCAGCTGCGCCTGCCGGCGGGCCAGCTGGGCCAGTTCCAGGCTGTCGATGATCTGCCGCCCGCTGGCGTCCCGGCGCCCGGTCAGGGTACCGTTCTCAATCCAACGGCGCACGGTGTCATCGCTGACGCCAAGGAACCGTGCCGCTTCGGCAACTCTCAGGCTAGGCATGCAACGACCATAAACCGCAGATGCGTTCATTTCCACCGGATCCGGAGATGTTTGCGGTATTTCTCCCGCTGGAGAGCAGGAATCAGGCTTGCGGACAGGGAAGGAGCGGCGGCATGGACGCCGACCAGCAGCTTCTGGGGCGCTTCACCGCCCGGCTGCAGGGCGCGGGCTGTGTCTTCGCGCTGGAAGAAGCGGAATTGCTTCTTCGCGGTGCTCGCTCCGCAGCAGAGGCGGAAGTCCTGCTCCAGCGGCGGCTTACCGGCGAACCGCTCGAGTATGTCCTTGGCTGGGCAGAGTTCCTCGGCCGGCGGGTGAAGGTGGTTCCGGGTGTCTTCATTCCGCGCCGGCGCACCGAGTTTCTCGCCGCTGCAGCACTCGAGTCCGCCAGCGGCCGAAACGCCCCGGTCATCCTGGACCTTTGCTGCGGCAGCGGTGCCCTGAGCACCGTCTTTGCAGCGGCACTCTCCAAGGCAGAGCTGCACGCGGCGGATCTCGCGCCCGATGCCGTCGCCGCCGCGCGCTCAAATTTGGGTGACCAGGCTCAGGTTTACCAGGGAGACCTGTTCGATGCCCTGCCGCGGCAGCTGCGCGGGAGGATCGACGTCGTTGCCGCCAATGCCCCCTACGTCCCTACGGAACAGCTGCCGTTCCTCCCCCGCGAAGCCCGCATCCACGAACCTGCTGGCGCGCTGGACGGCGGCCGGGAGGGGTTGGAACTTCTCAGGCGCATCACGGCCGAGGCGTCGGAATGGCTAAGCCGGGACGGGGAACTGCTCGTCGAGTGCAGCAGCGGACAGGCACCCGGCCTGGCTGAGGATTTCGACGCCGCGGGTTTCCGCACCGCAACCCGCACGGACACGGACACCGGTACAGCGGTGGTGTCCGGCACCCTCAAGGACCGTTCTGCCTAGGCTGCGGAAGCGGACCTTCCGGCCGTGGCAGCGCCGGCACCGGGCTCAGTCCCGGCGTCGGCCGTTGCTTCGCCTTCGGGAGCCGGCTGCCTGTGCCCTGCGAGATACTCCGCGATCCGGTTCACGGCGTCGCGGATGTCTTCCTCCGCCGGCAGGATCACAAACCGGAAGTGGTCCGGTTCCGGCCAGTGGAACGCGGTTCCCTGCGAGACCAGGATCTTCTGTTCCTCGAGCAGGTCCAGGACGAACTGCTCGTCGTCATCGAAGGGGTACAGTGCACGGTCGAGCTTCGGGAAAAGATACATGGCCCCGGAGGCAGGCACACAGCTGACGCCGGGGATCTCGTTGAGCAGCCGGCAGGCCAGGTCGCTCTGCTCCGCCAGCCGTCCGCCGGGCTTCACTAGGTCGTTGATGCTCTGGTACCCGCCCAGCGAAGTCTGGATGGCGTGCTGGGCCGGCACGTTGGGGCACAGGCGCAGCGACGCGAGCAGGTCCAGTGATTCGCGGTAGCCGGCAGTGTCCGCCCGTTTGCCGGTCAGCGCCACCCATCCTGCACGGTAGCCGGGCATCCGGTAGGCCTTTGAGAGTCCGGAGAAGGTCAGCACCGGCAGGTCACCTGCCACGGACGCGGTGTGGATGTGTTCTGCTCCCCGGTAAACGATCTTTTCGTAGATCTCATCGGAGAAGAGCACCAGGTTGTGGCGCCGGGCCAGGTCTGCGAACTGTTCCAGGATCTCCCGGGGATAAACCGCGCCGGTGGGGTTGTTCGGGTTGATGATCACTATTGCGCGGGTGCGGTCGGTGATCTTGTCTTCGACGTCCGCCATGTCCGGCCACCAGTGGTTGTCCTCATCACAGGCGTAGTGCACGGCTTCGCCGCCGGAGAGCATCACCGATGCGGTCCAGAGCGGGTAGTCCGGTGCCGGAATGAGTACCTGGTCGCCGGCCTCCAGGAACGCCTGCAGCGTCATGGAGATCAGCTCGCTGACGCCGTTGCCGACCCAGATGTCCTCTACGCCGATCTGCATGAGGCCGCGGGTCTGGTAGTACTGCGAGATCGCAGTCCGGGCCGAGTAGATGCCCTTGGAGTCGCTGTAGCCCTGCGCTCCGCGCAGATGGTGGATCATGTCCACCACGATCGATTCCGGAGCCTCTAGCCCGAAGGGTGCCGGATCCCCCAGATTCATCTTCAGGATCCGCTGCCCCGCCGCCTCCATTTGCTTGGCGACCGCCTGCACCGGCCCCCTCAGGTCGTAACGGATGTTCTGCAAACGGCTGGAATTCTGCATCGGGGGCATGTTCGGATTTTCCCACCGCGGAGGCCCGCGGCCAAACCGGCCCCCCGAATCTACAGTTTCCGGGTGTGCGCGGACGGCATCCTACGCCGCGCGGGCTGCTGTCTTTTCTACGTCTGCCGCCGCCTCGCGGATACCGCGGATCCGGTCGTACAGGACGGAGAACAGCAGGCCCAGCACTACCGCAATGAGGATAATGACGCCCATGCCGATCAGGCCGGCCTGCAGGCCTGCGGAACCTTCGGCGTCGTAGTAGAGAATCGCCTTGTTGGCGATCGTCATCTGGTACAGCGGTTCGCCCCTGGCAATAAACGCGAAGAAGCCCGGCAGGGTCTCCAGCGGCACCACGCCGGTGGCGGCCGGCAGACCCATGAACACCACGTAGATCAGAGACAGCACCATGCCTGCGCTGCCAAAGATGGTGATGAGCGCGAACGTCACCGCGGATACCGTCACGATGGACAGCCAGGTGCTGAAGAAGAACCAGCCGCCGTGCGGAATGGGCATGCCCACGGCGTTCGCCACCCACATCATCAGCCCGGCGGTTGGCAGTCCGGCGACGACGGCGATCCCCCACTTGAGCAGGAAGTCCACCCAGCGTGCCGGGAGCAGTTTCGGACCCAGGACGTAGCGCGGACCCAGCTCTACAGGCAGCACGCCCACGCGGGAGTCCACGAGGAAATGCAGTGTGACGGAACCGCTCAGGCCCACCACCATCAGCAGGACGGAGTAGAAGAAGGCACCCATGCCCAGCGCGGCGCCGTCGGGCGGTTTCTGGAAGGCTGTTTCGGTGATTTGGATCGGATCGCGCAGCACCTCGGCGGAGGTTCCGTCGATCTTTGGCGCCAGCTGTTCCTGCACCTGTGCGGGGACTCCTGCCTCGGTCAGTTCGGCGTCCTGGCGTTCGGTTGCCTCGCCCTGGGCCTGGCGGGCGGTTTCGTCCAGCTGTTCGCCCACGCTGGTGCTGGCCTGTTTCAGCGCCGGTTCGACGGCCTCGGCCGCGAGCTGGCTCGCCAGCGGACTTGCCAGCGGATTGGTATAGAGCGTGATCTGCGGCCGGCTGGCGTTGCCGTCGGTAAGCGACGATGAAACCAACGAAACAGCAGCTTCAGAGAAGTCCTCGTCCACCACCACTGCGGCAAAAACCTGGCCGGTGCGCAGCTGGTGCTGCGCGTCGTCCCAGCTCAGCGGGCGCAGCTCAATTTCGTCCGACGAGGAGAAACCATCCTCCATGGTCCTGGTGAGGTTCTCGCCGAAGTTCTCCTGGCCGGCGGGGGTGTCCGCACCCTGGTCCCGGTTCACGACGGCGACCGGCAGGTGGTTGAGGTTGCTTTCCGGACTACCCAGCCCGCCGATGTACAGTGCCGAGCCGGCACCGCCGAGGACCAGCAGGACCAGCAGCGGAAGCAGCCAGGTTCGGGGTGAGAAATAGGCTCCCGCGCGGCTGCCGTTGTACTGGGGGCCTGCGCTGGGTTCTGTGCCGCGGCCTGAGCGTGGTTCGTGTGCGGGCATGGGAACTACCTCCCGGGATGCCGCGCGGTGTCACCGCACGTGCCGAACGTTGGGGGAAGCACTGTCCCTATGAACGGTACGTGCAGCCGGGTCAGACGCACAGGCTCGGCACCTCCGGGACCGCTTGTCCGGCAGAAGTTTTCCCTGCCTGGTTGCTGCTTAGTCCGTGCCGCGCGGGCCGTGGCGGTGCGGGTTTTCCTCCGCCAGCTTGGCCAGGATGCGTTCGAGTTCGGTGCGGTCTTCGTCGGAGAGGACGGCGAAGTACTCATCTGCCTGCCGTGCACGGTCTTCCCGCACCTCGGAGCGCATAGTCGCGCCCTGCTCCGTCAGGGTGATGAGGGTGGCACGGCGGTCGGACGGGTCAGGTCCGCGCTGCACCAGGTTCTTAGCTTCAAGCTGGTCCACGACTTCCGTAGCCGACCGGGGTGCAATGCGGAGCGTTTCTGCCAGGTCCTTGAGCCGCAGTCCGCCGTCGTCCCCGCTCCGGGCCACTGCGTTCAGCGCCCTGAACTGGTGGGGCGTCAGGTCGAACGGTGCCAGCTGCTTGATCCAGCGGCCCCTCAGCGCACGGAAGGCGGCGTGCATCAACTCGCCCAGGGTGGCGGAGTCTACGGACTGTTGCGGCATGCTCCCCAGTCTAACCATTCGGTGTGCAGCCACACTGTGAGGTTGCCACGGTACTGCGGTAGAGCGTGGCATGGGTAGGTCCGCGGTTCTGCTGCCAGTTCGCTTTCTGCGCCCTGCTTAGTGGCACAGTCAGCCTGAATGGCCACCCTTGGGGGCCTGCGGATCGGCCGGCACTGGAATCGCCAGGCTCAAATAGACGCTGTTCGGATCCTCCTTGTACCCACCAAAGGGAGGGCACGCCACGAATCCGGCACTTTCATAGAGCCGGCGAGCCGGAGCGAAGAACTCCATGCTTCCGGTCTCCAGCGAGATCCGCTGCACGGAACGGCCAGCTGCATCCTCCAGCAGATGCTCCAGCATCAGCCGGCCGATGCCGCGGCCGCGCGCTGCGGGGGCTGTTCGCATCGACTTGAGCTCCTCGTGCCCCGGCTCGAGGACGGAAAGGGCACCTGTCCCAGCGATGTACTCGCCATCCCAGGCCACCAAAGTCGAACGGACGGCTGGTGGAGAGCACCCAGATCCAGGGCATGCCGGCTTTCAGGAGGTGCAGTGGGACGCAGTTCGTCAAGGTGGGCCTGTAGGAAAGCGGACAGACGCGGATCAGCAAAGTCCGCACGGCGCAGGGAAATCGTCATGCCGTTCAAACTACGGGCCGGCACGCGGCTTTCGCCTTCTGTGACAAACAGCTCACATGTACCCATAAACCACATAATGAGGTAACCTCTACATATCCGGTCGAACGAGCCACCGCCGCGGCGCCCGGAAAAGCACAAGGAGGAACCTTTTGGCCCTACACAACACCCGCGAACGCCCAGGCGGCGGAATGCCCGACGAACCCGGAGCAGTGCCCGGCACCTCCGGACCGGGAGGCCCCGGAGGAGGCGGCGGCGGACGCGGACCTGCCCGACTGAACCCGGCAGATAAGAAACAGCTCAAGCGCCATCCGGTCAGCCTGCGCCGCATCGCCGCACTGTTCGCTCCGCACAAGCGGACCATCGCCGTCGTTATCGCCCTGATTTCCGCAGCGTCCGTGGTCAACCTTGCCCAGCCGTTCCTGGTCCGAGCAGTCATCGATGACGCCCTGCCCAACCAGAACCTCCGGCTGCTGGTCTTCCTCACGGCGTCCATGGTGGGCGTCGCCGCCGTGACGAGCGCGATCGGCGTCGTGCAGACCTGGCTGGCCACCAAAATGGGCCAGCGCGTGATGCACACCCTGAGGGTGAAGCTCTTTACCCACCTGCAGGCGCAGTCGCTGGGTTTCTTCACCCGCACCCGGGGCGGCGAAGTCCAGTCCCGGCTCACACACGACATCTCCGGCATGCAGTCCGTGGTCACCACGACGGCGACAGGCGTGGCAGCGAACCTCACCGCCACGGTCGCCACGGCCGCTGCCATGGTCGCCCTCTCCCCCGGGCTCAGCCTGATTTCCCTGGTTGTCCTGCCGCCCGCCATCTGGCTCTCCCGGAAGGTCGCGAAGCTGCGGCGCACGGTCACCGACGAACGCCAGCGTGAACTGGCTGCCCTGCACACCCAGGTCGAAGAGGGACTGTCCGTCTCCGGCGTCCGCCTCGCCAAGACGCTGGGCACCATCCCGCGCGACGCCGAACGCTTCACCGCCCGCTCGGAAAACCTGGTGGGACTGGAACTGCGCAGCCAGCTGGCCGGACGCTGGCGCATGGCCACGATGCAGGTGGTTTTCGCTGCGATTCCCGCCGTGATTTATCTGGCCGCAGGCTTCCCCGCCACCAGCGGGGGCATGACGATCGGAACGCTGGTCGCCTTCACCGGCCTGCAGGCCGCGGTCTTCCGGCCCGTGATGGGCCTGCTGGACATCGGCGTCCAGTGGGTCACAGCCCTGGCCTTCTTCAGCCGGATCTTTGAGTATCTCGACCTTGAGCCGCAGCTAAAGGCCCCAAAGCATCCTGTGCGGCTGGATCCAGAGCGGGTGCGCGGCGAGGTCCGCTTTGAGGACGTGGAGTTTGCGTACGACGGCGGCGCCCCGGTTCTGCGCGGCGTTCACCTGACGCTGGCACCGGGAACAACCACCGCCGTGGTGGGAGCGACCGGTTCCGGCAAGTCCACGCTTGCCTCGCTGGTTCCGCGGCTGAATGATCCCAGCCACGGGCGGGTCACCATCGACGGCGTGAATGTGGCTCAGCTGGAGCCGGCGGACCTGTCCCGAATTGTGGGGGTGGTCTCCCAGGAGACCTACCTGATCCATGCCTCGGTGCGGGAGAACCTGCTGCTTGCCAAACCTGATGCCTCAGACGAGGAACTGCTGCAGGCACTGGCGGCAGCCCAAATTGCTGACGCCATCGGCGCACTCCCCGAAGGCTTGGACACGCTGGTCGGAGCCCGCGGACACCGCTTCTCCGGCGGTGAGCAGCAGCGGCTCGCGATCGCGCGGACCATTCTGCGCAATCCCCCGGTCCTGGTGCTGGACGAAGCCACTTCAGCCCTGGACAACACCACTGAAGCCCAGGTTCAGCTGGCACTGGAAAGACTCTCTGCCGGACGGACCACGCTCACCATTGCTCACCGGCTCTCCACAGTGCAGAACGCTGACCAAGTGGTGGTGCTGGACGCCGGGCAGATTGTGGAACGCGGCACTCCCGCCGAACTGGCTGCCGCGAACGGGCCCTTCGCCCGGCTGGCCGCACGGCGGTCCGAAGCCGGCGCCCGGGGCGAGGGCGCCGGCGTCGGGCTCTGCGCATCCTGCCGGGGCACGGAGTCACTGGGTCCTGGACGTCCGCCGCTGAGCCGGGCAAGATAACCGGCAAACCGGTGCAGGTCCTCGGTGGACCAGGAGCCCAGCACGGACTCGTCGAGCATGATCCCGGTCTGCACTGCCGTGACCCGCTCACTCGCGGCCGGGGTCAGCACCAGTACCCGGGCCCGCCCGTCGGCAGGATCAGGCTGGACCTCGATCAGTCCCAGTGCCTCCAGCTGACGCGACTGCCGGCTGATGACGCTTTTGTCCGCCATGAGCAGTTCAGCCACTGCACCTGAGTGCAGCGGCCCGGACCGCTTGAGCAGCTGGAGCACTTTCAGTCCGAACAGGGACAGGGCCGGATCCACAGACCGGGCCGCCTCACGCATCCTCGCCCTAACAACCTCGGTGAGCAGGCGCAGGTTTGATTCAACCTCGCGCTGCGCCTGCTCACGGGAGAGCTCCTGGGAAGTCACTTTCCAGCGCGTTCCCCGCCCGGCTGCCCGGCCGGTGAGGACGGGTCAACCAGGCCAACAGATCCCGTAGCGGCAGCAGAGAGAGCATGTTCGGCTGACTCCACCTCCGCAGCGGCGGGTCCTCCGGCGGCTGCCTTGGCAGCAGCAGCCTTCTTGAGCTGAACGGCGTTCTGGCGGCCCAGTTTGGCGTTCGGCAGGAAGATCACGGCGATCAGGGTCACGACGGCCAGGGGCACGCTGTACATAAACACGTGTCCGACGCCGACTCCGTAGGCGCTTTCCACGAGGGCGGCGATGGCAGCGGGCAGTTCGGAGATCTTGGGAATAGTGCCGCTGCCAAGGGCGACGGCTGCGGCAGCCTGGTCCGCAGGAGCCAGGGCGCTGATGCCGTCCTTGATGTGGGTGGACACGATGGTGCCCAGCACCGAACCGAGCACCGACACGCCCACGGTGCCGCCGAGGCTGCGGAAGAAGGTCACGGCGCTGGTTGCGACGCCCAGGTTCTTCACCTCGATGGAGTTCTGTACCACCAGCACCAGGTTCTGCATCAGCATGCCCAGGCCTGCACCGAGCACTGCCATGTAGACGCCCACCAGCATCAGGCTGGTTTCGTAGGTAAGGGTGCCCAGCAGGATCGTTCCGAGGACGGTGAGGACCCCGCCGGAAACCATGATGGCCTTCCACTTGCCCGTCCGGCTGATGACACCGCCAAACAGGGTGGAGGCGATAAGAAGGCCGGCCATCATGGGGATCGTCAGGAGGCCGGACTGAGTGGGCGTGGCACCGCGGGCCAGCTGCATGTACTGGGCCAGGAACACCGAGGTGCCGAACATTGAAACGCCCACGGAGATGCTGGCCACCACGGCAAGCGTGAACGTGCGGTTCTTGAACATGGACAGCGGGATGATCGGTTCCGGGGACTTGAACTCCACCAGTACGGCCGCGATCAGCAGGACCGCGGAGCCGGCGACCATCAGGAAGGACGCCAGGGATGCCCAGCCAAACTGGTTGCCGGCAAGGGTCACCCAGATCATCAGCAGCGATACGCCGCCGGCGATCAGGACTGCACCGAGGTAGTCGATGTGGACCTTGCGCTTGGCGTGCTGGGGCAGGTGCAGGGTGAGCTGCAGCAGGATGATGGCGGCGATCGCCACGGGAAGGGCGATAAAGAAGTTCCAGCGCCAGCCGAAGGCATCAGTGACGACGCCGCCGAGCAGCGGTCCGCCGACAGTACCGACAGCCATCACGGCACCGAACAGGCCGGCGTACTTGCCGCGGTCACGGGGGCTGATGATGTCCGCCATGATGATCTGGCTCAGCGCGGCGAGGCCGCCGGCGCCCAGGCCCTGGAGCACCCGGAAGATGATGAGCGTGCCGGTGTCCTGGGAGAAACCGGCCAGTGCAGAACCGAGTACAAAGATGCCCAGCGCAAGCTGGATGAGCAGCTTCCGGTTAAACAGGTCCGCAAACTTGCCCCACAGCGGCGTCGAAACTGTCGTCGCGAGCAGTGTTCCGGTGACCACCCAGGTGTAGGCGGACTGGTCGCCGTCGAGGTCCGAGATGATCAGCGGCAGCGAGGTGGACACCACGGTGCCCGCGAGGATGGAAACGAACATGCCCAGAAGCAGCCCGGACAGGGACTCCAGCACCTGGCGGTGAGTCATGGTTCCATCGGGCGAAACCGTCCTTCTGGGCGATTTGGCCTTTCCGGGCTTCTTGGGCGGGATGGCGGCGGTTTTAGCTGCGGCGGGCATCGGACTCCTGCTGATAGTTGATTTAAGTCAACTATACAAGTGGTTGCCTTAGACAACTACTTTCGTGCGGAAAAACACAGTGCCGCACTAGGATTCTGCTGTGCAGAACATTCGAATCGTCAAGAAGCCCGGTTATGCCGTCGACTCGGTGGACCGCGCACTGCAGCTGATCCTGTTGCTGCAGGAGAACAGCTGGCTCCGGATCGCCGACGCAGCCCGTGCCCTCGACGTAGCCCCGTCCACCGCCCACCGACTAATGTCCACGCTGGTCTACCGGGGATTCGCCCTCCAGGACGACCAGCGGCGGTACTGCGCCGGCCCGGCCCTGCGCAGCGGGACAGCAGCCGGACCCGGCCGCGCACTCATCGCCGCCGCTCGTCCGCACCTTGAAGAACTGGCCCTCGACATCCAGGAAACGGTCAACCTCGTGGAACGCGTTGGCACTACCGCCAGATACCTCTTCAGCGCAGAGGGACCGCAACTGCTCCGGGTCGGGAACCGTGCGGGAACAGTCCTTCCGGCCCATTTGTCCTCGGCCGGGAAAGCGATCCTGTCCACCCTGGCCGACTCCGCC
This sequence comes from Arthrobacter sp. 3Tela_A, assembly GCF_049311025.1. NCBI lineage: Bacteria > Bacillati > Actinomycetota > Actinomycetes > Micrococcales > Micrococcaceae > Arthrobacter > Arthrobacter sp. 3Tela_A. The sequence goes on along the minus strand of NZ_JAXIOM010000001.1, from coordinate 190,936 downwards.
GTCGGCCACCTCTACACCCGCCAGCCACAGCCCGGGACATCGGGTGCCGTCCGGCTGCCGGAACTGCTGTCCGAACTTCAGGAGGTCCGCAGACTCGGCTACGCCGTAAACATGGGAGGCACGGAGGCGGGACTTGCCGCCGTCGGGGTTCCCGTCTCTGCATCCCAGCGGCACCAGGCATCGCTGGGCATCTCGGTCAGCGCTCCCCTGGACCGCGCCGAACGAATCCGGGATGCGGCCACGCTCAAATCACTCAGGACCGCGGCCAAGGCGCTGGCGCGCAGCCTCGACACGGCAGGACTGGTCCCCGGCGCCTAGTAACATTCTGCTGCGCAGAATCCTTTACCCCACGTGTTCCCTGCGTCACTAATGTTGGCCGGGGCGCCCCGCGGCGCCAGCAACATTTCCGGTCCCCGCAGCGGGTCCGCCAACCGCAGGAGCAAAAGTGCAGTTCTATTCCGACGGCTACCGTCCCGGCGACCCCGATGTCCGCCCACCCGCCCCCGGCCGAGAAAACGGGCAGGGCCCACTGCCCGAAGAAGTCGACGTGCTTGTGGTGGGAACCGGACCGGCGGGTGTGGTCCTTGCAGCCCAGCTCGCCGAGTTCTCCGGCATCACCACACGCGTCGTCGAACGCCGGGAAGGCCCGTTGGCGAAGGGCCAGGCCGACGGCGTCGCCTGCCGGACCGTGGAAATGTTCGAGGCCTTCGGCCTAGCGGACAAGCTGGTCCGGGAAGCGTACTGGGTCAATGAGACGACATTCTGGGGGCCGGCAGCTGCCGGAACCGGAATCGAGCGCACGGGCAGGGTCCAGGACGTCGCCGACGGGCTCTCCGAATACCCCCACGTCATCGTTAACCAGGCCCGGATGCAGGCCTACCTGCTCGAACACATGCGCAACTCCCCCGCACGCCTGGAACCGGACTACGGGCTGGAAGCCACTGGCGTCGTCGTCGGGGACGAGGGCGAGTATCCCGTCACCGTGACGCTGCGCCGCACCGAGGGACCGGACGCCGGTGAGGAAGTGACGGTGCGCGCCAAGTATGTGGTTGGCTGCGACGGCGCCCGCTCGGCTGTTCGCAAGTCCCTCGGCATCCAGCTCCACGGCGACGCCCGGAACCATGCCTGGGGGGTCATGGACGTCCTCGCTGTCACTGACTTCCCGGATATCCGGCTCAAGTCGGCTATCCAGTCCGCAACAGGCGGCAGCATCCTCATCATTCCGCGAGAGGGCGGGTACCTCGTCCGGTTCTACGTTGATCTGGGGGACGTTGACCCCGCTGACCGCGGTGCGCGCGACCGCTTTACGCCGGAAGCCATCATCGACGCAGCGCGGAAAATCCTGGACCCCTACACCCTCGAGGTCCAGGACATCGTCTGGTGGTCGGTCTATGAGGTGGGCCAGCGCCTGGCTGACCGGTTCGACGACGTCCTGCCCGCTGAACGCGGCAGCCGCTCCCCGCGCGTCTTCATTGCCGGCGACGCCTGCCATACCCACTCTGCCAAGGCCGGCCAGGGCATGAATGTCTCGATGCAGGACGGCTTTAACCTGGGCTGGAAACTCGGTGCCGTATTGGAAGGCCGCAGCCCCGCGTCGCTGCTGGACACCTATACCGCTGAACGGCAGGTGATCGCCCAGCAGCTGATCGACTTTGACCTGCTGTGGTCCTCCGCAATGGCAGCCAAGCCAAAGGATCCCGCCAACCCGGACGCCGGAGGGATGGATGCCGCAGAGCGCCAGGCGGTGTTTACGCAGGGGGGCAGGTTTACAGCCGGTTTCGCCACCGAATACGCCGAGAATATGATTACCGGCAGCGCTGCGCACCAGCACCTGGCCAAGGGATTCCCTGTGGGTGAGCGCTTCCACTCGGCTCCGGTCGTCCGCCTGGCCGATGCCAAGCCGGTGGAACTTGGCCACCAGGCCCAAGCCGACGGACGCTGGCGCCTGTACGCCTTTGCAGACGCCGCAGGGCCCTCGGATGCCGAATCAGCTATGGCGGCATTTCTCCGGTTCCTGGAAAGCGATCCGGCGTCCCCCGTGCTGCGGTACACCCCGGAGGGTGCCGATCCGGACGCCGTCTTCGACATCCGCGGCGTCTATCAGCAGGGCCACCGGTTCTTCAGCGTCGCCGACCTGCCCGCCTTCCTGCTGCCGCGGAAGGGACCGTTTGGGCTGACCGACTACGAGAAGGTGTTCGCGCCGGACCCGAAGGCACCTGACATCTTCGATGAACGGGGCATCGACCGGGCCGCCGGCGCGCTGGTGGTGGTTCGTCCGGACCAGTACGTCGCTCACGTACTGGGACTGAACTCCCACGCTGAGCTGGCGGAGTTCTTCGAGGGAATCATGCTGCCGGCACGGCCCTAGGGGTTGGCGTCCCGGGGACGCAGCGGCCAGGCGCGGGTAGTGTCGTAATACCCCGCGCCCGAGGAAAGGACCCCGCCCGTGGTCTCCATCGCCTGGCTCCGCGACGACCTGCGCACTGCGGATAATCCAGCCCTGCTGGCCGCTGCCCACGAAGGCAGCGCCGTCGCTCTCTACGTCCTGGACGGGGAATCACCGGGGATCCGCCCGCTCGGCTCCGCCGCGAAATGGTGGCTCCATCACGCTCTGGTGTCCCTGCGGCAGGACCTTGAGGCACTGGGGATTCCCCTGGTACTCATGCAGGGTGCTGCGGCCGGCACCGTTGCTGAGTTCGTCCGGGAGACCGGTGCTGAACACATCTTCTGGAACCGGCGCTACGGGGGTCCGGAGCGTGAGGTGGACACGGCGGTCAAGGAATGGGCGGCGGAGAAAAGCGTCCATGCCGAGAGTTTCCAGGCGTCGCTGCTGCATGAGCCGTGGACGGTCCGCACCGGCGGGGGCGGCCCGTACCGTGTTTTCACCCCGTTCTGGCGCACGGTATCCGCCATGGATTTCCGGGCGCCGCTGGAGGCGCCGGAGAAAACAAGCCCGCCCAAGAGCGTGCCCGCCGGGGAGAACCTGGCGGACTGGCACCTCCTGCCGGCCAATCCGGACTGGTCCGCTGGTCTGGCCGAAGCCTGGACCCCGGGCGAAGCGGCCGGACTGAGTGCGCTTGAGGACTTTCTGGCCGGACCGGTCCAGGATTACGACGACGGCCGCGACCGTCCGGCGAAACCGGGAACCAGCAGGCTCTCCCCCTATCTGAGGTGGGGGCATGTGAGCCCGTTCCAGGTCTGGCATGCGCTGGCGCGGGTCCGCGGAAAGGGACCGGGGCCGGACGTGTTCGGCACCGAAATCGGCTGGCGTGAGTTCTGCTGGCACCAGCTTTTCCATAACCCGGACCTGGCCACCCAAAACCTGCGGCCCGCCTTCGACGGCTTTCCCTGGGTGTACCCCGAAGGCGCCGGGCAAACCCCGCCCGTGCTGCGCAGCGTAAAAACGGAGCAATCGCCGTCGGAATCCCGGCCGGATGACCTGGACCCGCTGGACGCGTGGAAGGCCGGGCTGACCGGAATTCCCCTGGTCGACGCCGGCCAGCGCCAGCTTTGGCACATGGGCTGGATGCACAACCGGGTGCGGATGGTCACCGCTAGCTTCCTGATCAAGAACCTGGGCATCCACTGGCGGGTGGGTGAGGAATGGTTCTGGGAAACCCTCGTGGACGCAGATCCCGCGAGCAACCCGGCCAACTGGCAGTGGGTCGCAGGATCCGGTGCGGACGCGGCGCCGTTCTTCCGGATCTTCAACCCCGCGACGCAGGCGAAGCGCTTTGATCCCGACAGCGCCTACATTTCCCGCTGGGTGCCCGACGCCCTGACCCCCGCATATCCCGAGCCGCTGGTGGACCTGAAGGAATCCCGCCGGCACGCGCTGGACGCGTACGAGAGCATCCGCTGACTCACTCCCCCAGGGCAGCGATCACGGCGTCGGTGATTTCCTGCGTGCCGGCCGTGCCGCCGACGTCGCGTGTCTTAACGCCCGACGCCGCCACGGCCCCGATCGCTGCCTCCAGCCTGCGGGCCTCACCGGGAAGCCCCAGGTGGTCCAGCATCAGGGCGGCGCTGGCAATCGCCCCGACCGGATTGCTGATGCCGCGTCCGGCGATGTCCGGGGCGGATCCGTGGACCGGTTCGAACATGGACGGAAACCGGCGCTCCGGGTTCAGGTTGGCACTGGCGGCCAGGCCCAGACTGCCGGCCAGTGCTGAGCCCAGGTCGGAGAGGATATCCGCGAACAGGTTCGAGGCGACCACCACGGACAGGCTCTGCGGAGCCAGCACAAACCGGGCGCTCATGGCATCGACGAGCACACTCTCGGTTTCGACCTCCGGATAATCGGCGGCGACCCGTCGGAACACTTCATCCCAGAGCACCATGCCGTACTACTGTGCGTTCGATTTGGTCACAGAGGAGACTTTCGGAACGTCGCGGGTCAGTGCCAGGTCAAAGGCGAACCGGATGATCCGCTCGCAGCCGGTTTCAGTAAAGAGAGCTGTCTGGACCGCCACCTCATTGCCGGGTCCGCGGCCGGAAAGGTTGCGTCCGCCCAGCCCGGCGTACTCCCCCTCGGAGTTCTCCCGCACCACAATCCAGTCCAGCGCCGAGGTGTCCATGCGCAGCGGTGATTCGATGCCGGGCAGGAACTTCACCGGACGGATGTTCGCCCACTGGTCGAAGTTCTGGGTGATGTTCAGGCGCAGGCCCCAGAGGCTGGTGTGGTCCGGAACGTTTTCCCAGCCCACTGCCCCGAAGTAGATGGCGTCCGATTCCTGCAGCATTTCCAGCCCCTTGGGATCCATCATCACCCCATGCTCGGCATAGTACGCACTGCCCCACGGGTAATGGATCCACTCAAATCCGTAGCCGCGCGAACCGTTGGCCATTGCTTCCAACACCTGCTGCCCGGCGGCGATCACCTCGGCTCCAATTCCGTCACCCGGAATCACTGCTATCCGAAATCTGCGTTCCATCTGCACTCTCCCTTCATCCGCACACCCACGCGCGATGCCCATCCCCTGGACCCGGGAGCCTAATCGAATCAGCGTTCCAGCAGAGAAGTTCCCATCTCCATGCCGGGATGCGGCGCGCTGCCCTTCCGGCCCGGACGGGGACGGAACTACCTTTGGCTGCACATCACCCCCGCCGGCCATGGAGGCAAGGATGTCCCAGGATCTCTCTCCCTCGCGGACAGGCGGCGGGCAGCCCCCGGCCCGCACCGACGTCGAAGCGGCACTGCTCGGCGGCCGCACCTTCCGGACCCTGAGTGAACAGACGCTGTCGCCGCGCGAAGAGCGGTTCGAACGGGCCCGGCAGACCATCGGGTTTTTACTTGCCCCGGCGGTGACCATCATCTTTGCCCTCTGGCCGTCTGACATGGACTCCACGCAGCAGCTGCTGGCAGCCATCCTGCTCGGAGTCATAGTCCTGTGGATCTGCGAGCCGGTGCCGATTCCCATTGGCGGACTGATCGGAGTTGCCGCCGTCGTCATTTTGGGCGTGGCGCCCTCGACGGCGGTGCTGGCACCGTTCGGTTCAACCACCATCTTTACCTTCATCGGCGCGTTTATCCTGGCACAGGCGATGCTCAAGCACGGCCTGGCGCAGCGCCTGGCCTTCGCGGTGCTTTCGCTGCCCGGCGTCGGGCGTTCAACATACCGGGTGATCATCGCGTTCGGTGCGATTACCTGTCTGCTGTCGGCGTTCGTGTCCAACACGGCCACCGTTGCCATGCTGCTTCCGACGGCGCTGGGCATCCTGGTGGTGATCGCCAAGCTGATGCAGGACCGCGGTGAGGTCAAACCTGACTTCGACCCGCTGCGGCTGCGCGTGGGGGCGGCACTGATGCTGATGCTGGCCTACGGAGCGAGCGTGGGCGGGCTGCTGACCCCGGTCGGCTCGCCGCCGAACCTGATTGGCCGGGGCCTGATCGAAGAGGCCACCGGGGAACGCATCTCCTTCGCTCAGTGGATGGCCGCGGCCGCACCTCTCTGCCTGGGAATGTTCGTGATCCTCGCACTGGTCATGTTCCTGCTGAACCGCCCGGAAGTGCGCCGGATCGAGGGTGTGGAGGAGTACATCCGGGAGCAGAAGGCCGAGCACGGAAAGATGAGCCGGGCCGAAATCAACACGCTCGTGGCGTTCGGAACAACCGTCGTGCTGTGGCTGACCCCGGCAGTGGCATCGCTGGTGGCCGGCACGGATTCCGAGGTCTACGCGTTCCTGGACGACCGCCTGGATGAAGGAATCGTGGCGGTGCTGGGCGCGTCTCTCCTTTTCATCCTGCCCACCAGCTGGAAGGAACGGAAAGCGACCCTGACGTGGACGGATGCCGCCAAGATTGACTGGGGAACCATCCTGCTCTTCGGCACCGGCATCATCTTCGGTGCCCTGCTGGCGGAGACCGGTTTGGCGGAAACCATTGGCGAAGCAGCGTCGAACAGCCTGGGCATCACCAGCATCTTCGCCATCACGGCCTTCTCCACGCTGCTGGCCATCCTGATTTCGGAGACCACCAGCAATACCGCCTCGGCCGCCGTCGTGGTTCCCATCGTCATACCACTGTGCACGGCCATGGGCCTGGACCCGTTTGTCCCGGCCCTGGCGGCGACCTTCGCTGCCTCGTTCGGGTTTATGCTTCCGGTCTCCACCCCGCAGAACGCCATTGTGTACGGCTCCGGTGCCGTGCCGATCACCCGGATGATCCGCACTGGCCTGGTCTTCGACATTCTTGGTGCGGCACTGATCATCGCACTGCTGCCGCTTATGGTTGGCCTGGTCGGGATCGGTGCATAAGCCAGCACAACGTACCCGCCGGGCTTCCCTCGAGGCCGGGGTTGACTGGGCCTTCTTCATCTTCGGCGGGGCAGCAGCCGTCTGGTTCGCCGCACTGCTCCTGGACGAAAGCCTGAATGTCCGGCGATGGTGGTTTCTGGTGTTCTTCTGGGCTGCACTTGCCTACCTCGTCCTCCCCCGCATCCACCGGATCCTGACCCGGATTTACCTGCCGGACTACTTCATGGGACGCACCCGGACCAGCGACGGACTCTTCGGCGATCCGGTGAACCTTGCCCTGAACGGGGAAACCGGGCAGGTACACACTGCCATGCGGACGGCCGGCTGGACCATGGCGGAGCCAGTCGACCTGGCCAGCAGCCGAAGGATCGTCACCGCCACGCTGCTGCGCCGCAGCTACGACGCGGCACCGGTTTCCCCGCTCTTCCTCTTCGAACGGCAACAGGACTTCGCCTACCAGCAGGAAGTGGACGGGAATCCGGGCAAGCGGCACCACATACGATTCTGGAAATGCCCGGACGGCTGGAAACTCCCCGGCGGCATCGCCGTGGACTGGCTGGCCGCTGCCTCCTATGACCGCGCCGTCGGCCTTTCCTACTTCACGCTGCAGATCACCCACCGGATCAGCGAAGACATCGACGGCGAACGCGACCACGTGGTGCAATCAGTGCTGGGCGCCTCCCCGGCCGCATCAGTCTCCGTGATCCGGGACTTCTCCTCCGGCTACCATTCCCGCAACGGCGGCGGAGACAGCATCCGAACGGACGGCAACCTGCCCGTCATCGACCTCACCCGGCTGCGGCCAACCCCGGTTGCGGCCGGCGCGCATGCGCGCCACCGGCTCCGGCACCCGGCCCCGGTGGTGTTGGGTGCCGTGCTTGTGCTGTTCCGCGTCTTGGCGGCGCTGGCCGTGGCGGGGCTGCTGTTTACCGGTTCGGCGGAACGCACGTGGGTGGCCGACCTGGCGGGAAGCGACCGGGAGCTGTTCAACAGTGCCGAGGTTTACGTTCCGGCCGGCGCCGCCCTGCTGGTCTTTTCTCTTTTCGAGGGCACTCTGGCTTTCCTGATCCTGCGCGGAACCAACTGGGCGCGGCTGACGGCCATGTCCCTGAGCTCGGTGTCCATCGTCCTGCAGGTAATGGCGTTCTTCGCCGGGCAAGCGGCTGAAGTCCCGCAGAGTGACCGGCCGGCTTATGCGCTGGACGTGCTGATCCTGCTGGCTCTCTCCAGCGACCGGGCGCGGAAGTTCTCCCACCTTAAACGAAAGGGGAGAAAACGCGCGGTTGAGCGTTTAAACGAGCCGGTTGTCCCCTTTAGGCGGGGAGAAGGGATCCCCGGACGGAACTAGCTGAGCTTGGAAGCCACCAGTGCGGTGAGATCCACCAGGCGGGAAGAGTAGCCCCACTCGTTGTCGTACCAACCGACGATCTTGACCTGGTTGCCCTGGACCTTGGTCAGGCCGGAGTCAAAGATGCAGGACGCCGGATCCCCGACAATGTCCGAGGAGACGATCGGATCCTCGGTGAACGTGAGGATGCCGGACCAGCGGTCGGAAGCGGCCGCGGCACGGAAGGCCTCATTCACTTCTTCGACCGTGGTTTCCCGGCTGACGGTAACCGTCAGGTCCGTGGCCGAACCGGTGGGGACCGGAACGCGCATGGCGTAGCCGTCCAGCTTGCCCTTCAGATCCGGAAGGACCTTGCCAATAGCCTTGGCTGCGCCGGTTGACGTGGGGATCACGTTCAGGGCCGCGGCACGGGCACGGCGCAGGTCGCGGTGCGGGGAGTCCTGCAGCTTCTGGTCTGCCGTGTAGGCGTGGATCGTGGTCATCAGGCCCTGCTCAATGCCGAATTCGCGGTTGAGCACATCTGCCATCGGGGCCAGGCAGTTGGTGGTGCAGGAAGCGTTGGAGATGATGTTGTGCTTCTCGGGATCGTAGTCGCCGTCGTTCACACCCATCACCACAGTGAAATCCTCGTCCTTGGCCGGGGCGGAGATCAGCACCTTGCGGGCGCCGGCAGCAATGTGCTTCTCGGCGTCGGCTGCCTTGGTGAACAGGCCGGTGGATTCGATCACGATGTCCACGCCGAGGTCGCGCCAGGGCAGGCTGCCGGGATCGCGCTCGGCCAGGACCTTGATGGTCTGGTTGCCCACCTGGAGGTCACCGTCGACGACGCGCACGTTTTCAGCGAGGCGGCCGGCAACCGAGTCGTACTTGAGCAGGTGTGCCAGCTGTTCCGGATCTGCCAGGTCATTGACGGCTACAACCTGGAAACCGTTCTCGCTGTGCAGGGCGGCGCGGAGGAAATTGCGCCCGATGCGGCCAAATCCGTTGATTCCGACTCGAATACTCACGTGAGCCTCCTGAAGGCTTGAGGATTAGATTTAGAGACTAAATATATGAACTAGTACAATTATGCTGTTATTCCCGCCACTCGTCAAAGGGGCCCTAACTTTGGACGTATCCGCCAGCACTCCACAGCTGCTGCGCCGCACCAATCTGCGCTCTGTCCTCGACGTGCTGCGCACTGTTCCCTCCGCCACGGGAACCGATCTCATCGAGGCCACCGGACTGACCCGCGCCACGGTGATTGCGGTCTGCGATGACCTAATTGCACGGGGCTGGGCCCGGGAGGCCCCCTCCCCCCGCCTCGGCGGACAAAAGGGCCGCCCCGCCCGGCGGTTCGAGTTCAACGAGAGTGCCGGATTTGTCCTGGGGCTCGACGTCGGCCTGGCCACCGTCCGCGTGGTGGTCTCCGACCTGGCCGGGAACGTGGTGGGCGGCACCGAGTCGCGCTTCCCGCACCACGGAGGCACTCCGGCCGACCGACGCTCCGCAGTCATCGCAGCGGCCCAGGCCGCGCTAGCCGACGCCGGTGTATCCGAACAGAGCGTCCTGGGCGTCGCCCTGGGCATTGCCGCGCAGGTCACCCCCGAGGGCACCATCGCCCCGGGGCAGGAGCTGGCTCCGATGTTCGACCTTGGGCTGACTCAGGAATTCGGGAACGGCTTCGGCTGGCCCGTGATCGTTGAAAATGACGCCAAGCTGGCTGCCCTCGCCGAGCGGTGGCGCGGAACCGGTGCGGATGAGAGCAACCTCGCCGTGATTCTGGCCGGCGAACGCCTGGGCACCGGGGTGATTGAATGCGGCCGGCTGGTCCACGGGGCACTGGGACGTGCCGGAACCATGGGCGGCCTGGAACTGGTGGAGGGCGTTGGCAACCAGGACGGCATCGCCAAGCTCGCCCGGCTCTGGGGCACTGCTGCGCTGGATGCCGGCCACGAGGGAATGATCCGCCAGCTGGTCGGCACCCACACCAACCGTGTTTCAGCCCGCTACGTCTTCGAAGCAGCAGCGGCCGGCGACAAGACAGCAGCGGAGATCCTGGAACGGATCGGCAAACGCATGGCCCGGGTCCTGGCGCTGGTTTCGACATTCTTCGATCCCCGCCTCATCGTCATCGGCGGTGCCGTTGCCGCCTCCGCCACAGCACTGCTTCCGGTCATGACCGACGAACTGGCCCGGTATGTGCCGGACCCGCCCCGGCTGGCGGTCTCTGAGCTGGGCGAAATGCTGGTTGCCACCGGCGCCGTCCGGCTGGCGCTTGATCATGTGGAAGCCAGGCTGCTTGACCTGAGGCCCGGAGGCGGAGTGCCAGCGGGTCCAGCCCCTGTAGGAGACGGTCCGGCCTAGACTTGCGGTGCACTGGCACCGGCACGCGGAGGACGGATGGAAACGATTGGGCGCACGGAGCTGCTTCGCCGCCGCGCCCACAGCCACGCGCTGAGCAGGCAGGCCCGGCTCGACGGCGCGCCGGCCGCTGCCGAGCGTCTCTTCGCGCTGCAGGGCCAGGACCTCCCCGGAGTGCTTTGGTCACTGGGCGTCCGCACGGGAGCCACCCAGGACGAGGTACGGGACGCGTTCAATGACGCCACACTGGTCCGAACCTGGCCGTTCCGCGGCACCCTGCACGTCCTGGCGGCCGAGGACGTGCACTGGGTCCTGGCGCTGACAGCCGAGCGGACAATTCGTTCCGCTGCCCGGCGGCATGCAGAACTTGAACTCGACGAGCGGACCCTGGCACGGGCCAGGGACGTCGTCGAACAGGTGCTGGCCGGGCGCCGCGCACTCGGCCGCAAGGACCTCCTGGCAAGTTTGGAGTCCGCCGGCATCTCGACCGCCGGGCAGCGGGGCTACCACCTCCTGTGGCACCTTTCAATTACGGGAACCACCGTCCTGGGCCCCTTCGACGGCGCCGAGCAGCAGTTTGTCCTCCTTGAGGAGTGGGTGCCCCGGCGCAGGAAACTCGACGGTGATGAGGCCCTGGCCGAGCTGGCGCGGCGCTACCTGGCCGGCCGGTCTCCCGCCACAACGGCGGACCTCGCCTGGTGGACCAAACTCCCATTGACCGCTATCCGGCGCGGGCTTGCTGCCTGCGGCGCTGAGGTGGAAGAGGTGGAACACGACGGAGCGGCCTACTGGCAGCCTGTGCACCCCATCGAGGGCGCGGACTCGGCACGGATTCAAGCCGCCATCCTGCTCCCGGGGTTTGATGAGTACCTTCTGGGATACACCGGCCGGACCGCTGCGCTGGCTTCTGAACATGCTCCGCTGACCGTCCCCGGCAAAAACGGGGTCTTCAAACCCACTCTTGTGCTTCGCGGTCGTGTCGCCGGAGTGTGGTCCCGGAAGACAATCCGGTCCGGCACGGCAGTCACCGTTAGTCCGTTCGCGCCGTTGGGCATCAGCGACTGGAATGCGGTTGAACGTGCGGCAGCGGGCTACGGCAGGTTTCTGGGCACTCGGGTCACGGTTGAAAAGTCCTGAGCCGGGTCCGGATTCCGGCACCCCTGTCCGGCAGAGCCGCCTCCAGCTAGCGTTGAACGGACCGATTCCGAAGCAGGACTGACCGGAGGGACCGCACCATGGGCAGTGGAGAAGATGGAACGGGAAAGGTCGCAGTCATCACCGGCGCTTCATCCGGCATTGGGGCGGCGACGGCACGGGCCCTGCACGCTGCGGGCTATCGGGTCGCACTCCTGGCCAGGCGGCTGGACCGGCTTCAGGCTCTGGCCTCCGAGCTGGGGCCTGGCGCCCTGGCGGTGGAAGCCGACGTTACCAGCCGCGATGATCTGGTGGCGGCTGCCCGGCGGGTGCGGGCCGAGCTGGGCGGCACGGATGTGCTGGTCAACAATGCCGGCGTGATGCTGCTGGGCCCGTTCGGACCGGAGCTCGACTCCGATTACCAGAGCATGGTCAACGTCAATCTCCTCGGCGCTATCACCACCACGGAAGTCTTCCTGGACCAGCTGCGTGAGCGCAGCGGTGACCTGGTCAATATTTCATCCGTCGCGGGCCGGACTTCCCGGCCCGGTGACGCAGTCTATGCCGCCACCAAATGGGGCCTGATCGGATTCTCCGACTGTCTGCGCAAGGAACTCCTGCCGGACGTGCGCGTCACCGTCATCGAGCCCGGCGCGGTCGCTACGGAACTGCCCGGTCACATCACGGACCCGGAGACCAGGGCACAGACCGAAGCCTCCTACGCCGAGGTCTCGATTACCGCCGAGGACGTCGCCGCAGTGGTGGCCTTCGCTGTCACGCAGCCGGAGGGCGTCGGACTCAACGAGATCACCGTCCGGCCCCGGAATCAGCTTCATTAGTCCAGTCTGGCCAGAAGGGCGTCCAGCACCTGGATCTGGCCTTTGACCAGTTTGGTCTTGGCTTCCTCGACGGTGAACCAGCCGGCGCGGTCAACTTCCGGAAAGTCTCGAAGGTTACCGGAGCCGGCAGGCCATTCAACAACAAATGTGTTGCTGCGGATTTCCCGGTCGGGGAAATCCGCAGCAGCCGCAAAAACCGTAATCGACTTCGCTGAGGACTGCCGGAAGGTTCCCAGCAGTTCGTACTCGACCCCGGGCGCCGGCCAGCCCATCTCTTCGGCGAACTCGCGGAGGGCTGCGGTGAGCGGCGGCTCCGGAGCAGTGAATTCGCCCTTGGGAACGGACCATGCGTGATCCTCTTTGCGCGCCCAGAAGGGGCCGCCCATATGTGCGATCCAAACCTCGACGGCGGCGTCGGCGGCTTCCTCCGGGGTGCGTCGGTAGAGCAGGATTCCGGCACTGGTGCGCATGCAGTTGTGCTCCTTATTCGTTCGATCAGCCAGGCAGGAACAGACAGGCCTGCTGGAGGACTTCCTGAACGTCTAAGCAGACGTGTGCCTATCATTCCAGCATGGCGACGGAACGGTTCCACAGGTCCAGCGCCAGCAGGTGGTCACCTGCCAGTTTGTTGGCCCGGGCAGGCTTGGACCGGACGAAGTACCTGCCGGTTGGGTAGTCAGCTCCCGGAGTGCCTTCAGCGAGGAACACCAGCGTCTTCGCCCCCTTCTCCGGACTCTGCAGGAACCGGCCAAGGATCCCCTGGTAAACCGAGCGCATGGCGGATCCCTCGGCACTGGAGAAACTCGAACCAATGACTCCCGGATGGAAGGCGGTGGAGGTTGCCCCTGCAGCGCGGTAGCGGCGGTCAAACTCCTCGGTGAAGAGGATCTGCTCCAGTTTCGAATTCCCGTAGGCCTTCTGCGGGGTGTAGTCCTTTTCCCCTTCCAGGTCGGTGATGTCCAGTTTGGCGAACAGGCGGTTCGCGGCGCTGGAGGTGTTGATCACCGTTCCCCTTGACTCGAGCAGCCGGTTGGTCAGCAGCCGGGTCAGCAGGAACGGAGCCAGATAGTTCACCTGGAACGTCATTTCATGGCCATCGGCGGTGACCTGCCGCTCCTTGCCGAAGATGGCTCCCGCATTGTTGGCCAGCACGTCGATCCGCGAGTAGCGCTGCAGCAGGTCAGATGCAAGGCTGCGGACCTGGCCGAGGTCGGCGAAGTCAGCGGTGAAGTATTCGCTGCCGATGTCCTGTGCAACAGCCGAGGTTTTCTCCAGGGAACGGCCCACGGGTACTACGTGGTGTCCGTCCCTGGCGAGCCTGCGTGCGGCAGCGGCCCCCACGCCGTCGGACGCGCCGGTGATCACGATGGTCTTGGGTGCCACGGTCCTGCTTTCACTGGATTGCCGGAACGGCCTCACCTTAGTCCCGCGCCTGGATAAAGGCTACAGCCCACCCAGCATGAGGGTGCTCACGGCCGACCGGCCTGTACCGCCCTCCGGGCGTGTAGATTGCCCGCCATGACCTACGAACCCTGGCTGAGGTACTTCCGCGGAAATCCCTCGCGGCAGCAGACCTTCGATGATGCGCTCGACTGGAGCCGGAAAACGCCCTTGACCCCCATCCAGGCCCGCATGATCGCCCGCTCACTCCAGCGGTTCGAGCTGGGCGAAGGCGGCGACGGCGAGAAGCTTCTGGCGAAGGCGGCCCAAGCCGGAGACCCTGTCTACACGGCGGCTCTGAAGCTGTTTGTGGTGGAGGAACAAAAACACTCTGCATTGTTTCTCCTAGCGCTGCAGTACTTGTCCGCCGAGCCGCTGGCGTCCCACTGGTCAGACCGGGCTTTTGTCCTCCTTCGACGGTCCCTCGGGCTGCGGATGGAGCTGATGCTCTTCCTGGTAGCCGAGTCCTTGGCACTTGAGTACTTCCGGGCCCTCCGGGACGGCGCGCCGGATCCGCTGATCCGGCTCTTAGGCGCACGTGTCTTCAGCGACGAGGTTGAACACATCCGCTTCCAGATCCACCGACTGGCCGAAGGGTATGCCGATACTCCGGCTGCGGTGCGCAGGATCGTCCATGCAGGGTGGTGGATTCTCGCGATTGGCGCCGCACTGGTTCTGTCCTGGGACCACCGCGGCGCCCTCCGGGTGTGCGGGGTGCCGCCGCGGCGCTTCCTGCCGGCCGCGCTTCGGGCATTTGCCACCGCTTCGTCGGCAGTTTTGTCTGCCGGGCAGAAGCTTGGTCCGTCTGCGGGCGCCTACACCGACCCCGATATTCCCCAAGCCGGTCCGGGTGCTGATACCGGGGGGGTGAGCCCCGCCGTTCCTGCCGGTCCGGTCTTTCAGGACGCCGGCCGCCGCCGCCAGTAGGCTGCCACCAGTGCACCGGAAACGTTGTGCCATACCGAGAAGACGGCCGCAGGGAGGGCGGCTTCAGGGCTGAAATACTCCCGGGCCAGACCGGCGGCAAGCCCGGAGTTCTGCATGCCCACCTCAACAGCCATGGTGCGCCGCGAAGGGACGGGCAGGTTGAAAAGCCGGGCGGCACCGTAACCCAGGCCCAGCCCCAAACCGTTGTGCAGGACTACTGCCAGAAGGATCAGCCAGCCTGCGGTCAGGATGGCCGCGGCACTTCCCGCCACTACGGCCACAACCACAAAAGTGATCGCCGCGACGGACACCCAGGGAAGGAGCGGAAGGACGCGGTCGACGGCACGTGGAATCAGGTAGCGGATCAGCAGCCCCAACAGCACCGGGATCAGCACAATCTGGACAATCGAGAGGGCCATGGAACCGGCATCGACTGCCATGTACCGTCCGGCGAGCCACAGAGCCAGCAACGGTGTAAACAGCGGTGCCAGAAGGGTGGAAACCGAGGTCATCGCAACGGAAAGGGCAACGTTTCCACGCGCCAGGTACGTCACTACGTTCGAAGCAGTACCGCCCGGAGCGCAGCCCACCAGGATCACACCGGCGGCAAGTTCAGGCGGGAGCTGCAGCGCCCACGCGATACCCAGCCCGAGCAGCGGCATGATGAGGAACTGCGCCACAACGCCTAGGAACACCGGTATCGGCTGGCGCACCACCATGGCGAAATCCGGCAGCGTCAGGGTCATCCCCATGCCGAACATGATCACCATCAGACCGGGGTTGATCAGCGGTGCCAGCGAGGTGAACGGATCCGGGAACGCCAGCGCCACTGCTCCCCCGGCGAGGATCAGCAGCGGAAACACAGTCACGGCTATCCGCGCGCTGCGCTCTTCGGCTGCCCGGACTGGTTTGGGGACGGTGGTTTTCTGGGTTCCAGCCATGGCTAACATGCTGGCACAGCGGCCAGTACCAGTTCCAAAGACTCGCCGCGGGCGGGTGGGTGAGGCTGATTCGTGGCAGGATCTGGATATGTCTGATCGCCTGATGCTCCTTGATACGGCTTCGCTTTACTTCCGCGCCTTCTACGGGCTGCCGGATTCCCTGCGCCGGGCAGACGGCACGCCGGTGAACGCCGTGCGCGGCCTGGCGGACATGATTGCGCGGCTGGTCACCGAGTTCGAACCCACGCATCTGGTTGCCTGCTGGGATGAGAACTGGCGTCCGCAGTGGCGGGTGGACCTGCTGCCGTCCTACAAAGAGCACCGGGTGGCCCGCGTGGTGAAGGACGGTTCCGACATTGAAGAGGTTCCGGATGCACTCGAGGCGCAGATCCCGATGATCCGGAAGGTTCTTGCCCTTGCCGGGATCGCCGTCGTCGGCTTCCCGGACCACGAGGCGGACGACGTGATCGGCAGCTACGCGTCGCAGGCGTCCATGCCCGTCGACGTCGTTACCGGAGACCGGGACCTGTTCCAGGTCATCGACGACGCCAAAGAGGTTCGTGTGCTGTACACCGCGGGCGGGATGAAGAACCTAAAGGTGATGGACGACGCCGCCGTGGTCGCCAAATACCGGGTACTCCCGGAGCAGTATGCGGACTACGCGACCCTGCGGGGCGACAGTTCGGACGGGTTGCCGGGCGTTTCCGGGATCGGTGAAAAGACTGCTTCATCCCTGCTGGCCGAGTTTGGAACCCTCGACTCGCTGCTGCAGGCGGCGGAAAGCGAGGACGGCGGCGTATCTGCGGCCGTCCGGGCGAAGCTGGCAGGCGCCCGGGAATACCTCGAGGCCGCGCCAACCGTTGTGCGGATTGTGCGCGGCCTCGAGCTGCCGTCTCTTGCCGGTGCCCGGCTTCAGCCTCCCGGAGAGGACGAACGGGCCGAACTGACGGAACTGGCAGGGGAATGGAACCTGGGCAGTTCGGCCAGCCGGCTGCTGAAGGCGCTGGGACCGGCGATCTGAGCCGGTTTAGTACTTCGCGATGAAACGCCCGACGACGCCGCCGGCGCGCAGCTTGTCGATCGCCTCCGGGATCTCGGCCTGGGTGATGATGTTCATCGGCGGGTTCAGCTTGCCGGACTTCATGAGTTCGTAAAGCGCTTCCAGGTCCTCCTTGGTGCCGGACTTGGATCCCTTGATGCTCAGCTGGTTAATGATGATCGGGTAGGTGTTGATGGTCGCTTCGAGCCGGCCCATGCCCACCTGTACCAGGGTGCCGAACTCGGCGAGGGTCTCGACGGCCTGCGCCGTAGTGGTGCCGAAACCGGCGTAGTCGACGATCAGGTCCAGGCCCTTGTCCTTGAACTCGGTGATGGACTCTGCGACGCCGGCCAGGCCGATCTCATCCGCGAGCTTGCGGGTCTCGGCGTTGATCTCGGCACCGTAGACTTCGGCGCCGGAAAGGACCGCTACGCGGGCGCCAATGTAGCCCAGTCCGCCAAGGCCAATGACGCCGACCTTCATGCCGGCCTTGGCCCCGCCAACAGCCATGATCGCGTGGTACGCCGTCAGGCCCGCGTCAGTTGCCATTGCGGCAAGGTCGAACGGTACCTCGTCGGGGAGCTTCACCAGGTTGTCATCGGTGGCAACCAGCTTGGGGGCGAAACCGCCGTCCCATTTGCCGTAGCCCAGGGCATCGCCGTCGCTCATGACCGGGGCGAGGCCTACCCGGTCGCCAACTTTCCAGTGCTCCATGCCGGGGCCTACTTCGGTGATGACACCGGCGTTCTCATGACCCATGGTCCGCGGGAGTTCAAAGAACAGCGGCATCCATCCCGGGTCATCCAGTGCGGTGACATCCGAGTGGCAGACGCCTGCTGCCTTCACCTCCACGACCACCTGTCCGGGGCCTGCGTGGGGTTCGGGGACTTCGTTGAGTTCGAGCGGCTTGTTGGTGCCTGTGAACTGCCATGCCTTCATGGGGCATCTCCTTCTCAGTAGCTGTGGTGGAGTCCCTGATCCAGGTACGCTCCACAATTTCACCCTACTCCCGCAGGAGGACCCGAAAAGGCGGTCCGGGATGTGAAGACGAGCACGTCGGGGCCGCTTTCGGGTCAGCCGCCGGGATATCCTGCGGGAAAGGCAACCATGCGCGAACGGGGAGTAATGCACAGACACCGGAGGACGTCCGACGGCAGTTCCCAGATACCCGTTCTTCCAAGCCAGCGCCGGGTGCTATCGGTGCTGGTGGCCGGACAGATCCTCGGCGGCATCGGGATGGGTGCCACGCTCTCACTCGGAGCACTGCTGGCTGCCGCCCTGTCCGGCTCCCCCGCCTGGTCCGGAATGGCAGCGACGATGAGCACCCTCGGTGCCGCGGCCGCAGCCGTACCTCTGGCGCGCCTTGCCCAGGTGCGCGGACGCCGAATCTCACTCTCCGTGGGCGCCCTGATCTCCGCAGCCGGTGCGGTCACCGCTGTGTCCTCGGCCGTGCTCGGAGTTTTTCCGCTGCTGCTGGCGGGCCTGGCACTGCTCGGTGCAGGCAGCGCGGTCAGCCTGCAGGCACGCTTTGCGGCCGCTGACCTGGCCGGACCAGGAACACGCGGGCGGGACCTGTCCATTGTCCTGTGGTCAACCACCATCGGAGCCGTGCTCGGACCGAACCTGTTCGGACCGGGTGAAATCCTTGGAGCCGCACTTGGGCTTCCGCCGCTAACGGGAGCTTTTGTCTTCTCCCTGGCAGCCCAGCTGGGCGCAGCCGCCGTCTACCTGACCGGGCTGCGCCCGGACCCGCTGCTTGCCCTGAAGGCGATCCGTGCGGCGGCGGATGAGTCCGGAGGCACGGCCCCCGCGCCGCGGCGTTCCGGGCTGGCGGTCCTGCGAAGCAACGGCCTGGCCCGGTACGCCGTCGGTGTTATTGCCCTGAGCCATGCAGTAATGGTTGCCCTGATGTCGATGACTCCGGTGCATCTGAGCAGCCATGGAGCGGCGATCAGCGTGGTCGGGTTCACGATCAGCCTGCATATTGCCGGGATGTATGCGCTGTCCCCGGTGTTCGGCTGGCTGTCCGACCGCGCGGGCCGGGTCAAGGTGATTCTCCTGGGCCAGCTGCTGCTGCTTGCCGCACTGATCCTCGCCGGAACCGGATCGGACACCACTGCAGGCGTGACTGCCAGCCTGATCCTGCTGGGACTGGGCTGGTCTGCCTCGGTAGTCTCGGGGTCGGCTCTTCTCTCCGAGTCCGTGCCCGTCGATGAGCGCCCGGCAATCCAGGGGATCTCAGACCTGGGCATGAACACGGCAGGTGCATTGGGCGGTGCATTGGCCGGACCCGTCCTGGCGGCCGCCGGCTACTCAGGCCTGGGCTACGCGGCCGTGGCACTCGTGGCAGTGGTTCTTGCCTGGAGTGCTGTTGGTGCCCGAAGTGGGACTCGAACCCACACACCTTTCGATACTGCATTTTGAGTGCAGCGCGTCTGCCAATTCCGCCATTCGGGCAGGCCCTGTGACGTTGATCAAGCGGATTGATTCCCCGTGTTGGGCGCGAAACCACTCTACATGCAGATAGGCTGTTTTCGTGAACTACCGGCAGCCACCGGTAGTGCTGTCGTCTTTCAAGGAGCATCTGTGTCTGAGTCATCCGAGTCCGTACCGTCCAACACTCCGGCGCGGCGCGTCCTCGTAGCGGAGGACGAGACGCTGATCCGCCTGGACATCGTCGAGATCCTTACCGGTGAGGGCTACGAAGTCGTCGGCGAGGCAGACAATGGCGAGAAGGCCGTGCAGATGGCCAACGAACTGAAGCCCGATCTGGTGCTGATGGACGTGAAGATGCCCGTCATGGACGGCATCAGCGCCGCCGAGTCGATCGTAAAGGCCCGGATTGCCCCCGTAGTTCTGCTGACCGCATTCAGCCAGAAAGAACTCGTGGAGCGCGCCCGCGAAGCCGGCGCCATGGCCTACGTGGTCAAGCCCTTCACCCCGGCAGACCTGATTCCCGCGATCGAGATCGCCCTGTCCCGGCACGAGGAGATCAAGGCACTGGAGAACGAGGTCACCGACCTCAAGGAGCAGTTCGCCACCCGCAAGCTGGTGGAGCGTGCCAAGTCGCTGCTGACCACCAAGATGGGCCTGACCGAACCCGAAGCGTTCCGCTGGATCCAGAAGACCTCCATGGACCGCCGCCTAAGCATGCGCGAGGTCGCCGAAACCATCATCAACCAGGTCAACTAAGCCAGCCGTCCCGGGGACGCCCAAAGTCCCGGGACGGCAAGAAGCCCCCCCCCCGGAGGGGGGGGGCTTCTGTGTGCCCGGCGGGTCCTAGATGGACTTGGCCTTGCCCTTGTTGGATTCCTTGACCGGCCAGGGGCCGACCTTTTCCTTCTCGCGGCGGCGGCCGTCACCAAGCTGGCCGGTATCCGCGGCGTCGCCGACGCGGTGCACCTTGATCAGGTTGGTGGAGCCTGCCTGTCCGGGAGGCGAACCGGCGGCGATGACCACCATGGCGTCCTCCTGCACAATGCCCTTTTCAAGCAGGGTCTGGTCCACCTGGGCCGTCATCTTGTCCGTGTGCTCGACGAACGGCACCAGCATGGGCTGGATGCCCCAGAACAGGGACATGTAGTTCAGCGTGGACTCCACCGGCGTGAATGCGAAGACCGGCTTCTTCGGCCGCAGGCGGGAGAGCCGGCGGGCCGAGTCGCCGGACTGGGTGAACGTGCAGATGCACGCAGCGTCCAGCTGGTCAGCGATTTCGACGGCGGCACGGGTGATGGCGCCGCCCCGGGTGCGGGGCTTGCTGCCCAGCGGGGGCACGCGGTTCAGGCCGTGCTCTTCGGTGGATTCGATGATCCGGGCCATGGTCTTGACCGTGTCGATCGGGTACTTGCCCACCGAGGTTTCGCCGGAGAGCATAACGGCATCGGCGCCGTCGAGCACGGCGTTGGCACAGTCGGAAGCCTCAGCACGGGTCGGGCGGGGGCTGTCGATCATGGACTCAAGGACCTGGGTGGCCACAATGACCGGCTTGGCCCAGCGGCGGGCCAGCTCAATGGCGTTCTTCTGGACCAGCGGAACGTCTTCGAGCGGGAGCTCCACGCCCAAGTCACCGCGCGCGACCATGATGGCGTCGAACGCGTCGATGATCTCTTCAATTGCTGCCACGGCCTGGGGCTTCTCGATCTTGGCGATGACCGGGATTCGGCGGCCTTCTTCGTCCATGATTTCGTGGACACGGGAAACGTCTACCGCGTTCCGGACGAAGGAAAGGGCAACCATATCCACGCCGCGGCGGATGGCCCAGCGGAGGTCTGCTTCGTCCTTCTCGCTCATGGCGGGAACGTTCACGGCAACTCCGGGCAGGTTGATTCCCTTGTTGTTGGAAACCGGACCGGGCACGGTCACCTCGGTGACTACCTTGGTGTCATCGACGTAGGTGGCCCGCAGGCCAACCTTGCCGTCGTCGATCAGCAGGGTGTCGCCGACGTTCACGTCACCAGGCAGACCCTTGTACGTCGTCGAGCAGAGGGAGGCCGTGCCCGGCACGTCCTCGATGGTGATGGTGAACTCGTCACCGCGGTTCAGGTGGTGCGGCCCGTCCGCGAAGCGGCCCAGCCGGATCTTGGGACCCTGGAGGTCAGCGAAGATGCCCACGGGCTTCCCGAGTTCCTCGGAGGCCCGACGCACGTTCTCGTAGGTGTTGTTATGGACCGAGTGGTCGCCGTGGCTCATGTTCATGCGGGCAACATCCACTCCGGCACGGAGCACGGCTACGGTGTTCTCGTAACTGGCTATGGCAGGACCAAAGGTGGCAACGATCTTTGCGCGTCTCATATTTCCTAGCCTAGTCTCCTGTGGGTCTTTATGCAGTCCGGGACGGTCCCGGGCCGCCTGCAGCAGAGGCGCCGGACGAATGTGTCTGGCGCCTCTGCGCGTTTGCTTTCTTACAACGGTGCTATTGCCCGGTCGCTGGGTGCAACGGGTGCCGGCAGGCGGGTGGAACCTTCCAGCCACTTGTCCACTGCGGCTGCGCAGGCCCTGCCTTCGGCGATGGCCCAGACGATCAGCGACTGTCCCCGGCCTGCATCTCCGGCTGCGAACACGCCGGGCGTGGCGGTCATGTAGTAGCCGTCGCGCTTGACGTTGGAGCGCTCATCGAATTCGGTGTGAACCTGCTCGGCCAGCCCTGCCGGTTCCGGGCCGGTGAAGCCCAGGGAGAGGAACACGAGGTCCGCGGGGATGATCCGTTCCGTTCCGGCTTTGGGAAGGCGCTTGCCGTCCACGAACTCGGTTTCGGCGACCTTGACTCCGGTAAGGCGGCCGTCCTCCCCCACAAATTCAACGGTGGACGCCAGGTAAGTCCGCTCGCCGCCTTCCTCGTGGGCGCTGGCCACTTCGAAGAGTGTCGGGAACATCGGCCACGGCTGGTGGGCTGCGCGCTCGGCCGGCGGCTGCTTGCCGATCGCCAGCGTGGTCACGGAGGCAGCCTGCTGGCGGTGTGCGGTGCCGATGCAGTCGGCACCGGTGTCGCCGCCGCCGAGGATCACCACGTGCTTGCCTTCGGCGTTGATCTGGTTCTTCACCTTTTCCCCGGCGACTGCGCGGTTGGACTGCACCAGGTAGTCCATGGCGAAGTGCACGCCGGAGAGTTCACGACCCGGGATGGGCAGGTCCCGGGGAACTGTGGCGCCGGTGGCGATGATGACGGCGTCGTACCGGCGGCGCAGCTGCTCCCAGGAGATGTCCTTGCCAACCTCGACGCCGGTGCGGAAACGGGTGCCCTCGGCACGCATCTGCTCCAGGCGGCGGTCCACCTGCATCTTCTCCATCTTGAAGTCGGGGATGCCGTAGCGCAGCAGCCCGCCGATCTTGTCATCCCGCTCGTACACGGCCACGGTGTGGCCGGCCCGGGTGAGCTGCTGCGCGGCAGCCAGCCCGGCGGGGCCGGAACCGACGACGGCGATCGTCTTGTCCGTGAGCCGCTCCGGTGCGTGCGGGTGGACCCAGTTCTCATCGAACGCCTGGTCGATGATGGAAACCTCAACCTGCTTGATGGTCACCGGCGGCTGGTTGATGCCCAGCACGCAGGACGCCTCGCAGGGTGCCGGGCAGAGCCGGCCGGTGAACTCGGGGAAGTTGTTCGTGGCGTGCAGCCGTTCGATCGCTTCCTGTCCCTTGTCCCGCCAGGTGAGGTCGTTCCACTCCGGGATCAGGTTGCCCAGCGGGCAGCCCTGGTGGCAGAACGGAATGCCGCAGTCCATGCAGCGGCCGGCCTGTTCCTTGAGTACGCCTTTTTCCTGGCGCTCATAGACTTCCTTGAAGTCCATGATGCGCACGGAAACGGGCCGGCGGGGCTGGGTTTCGCGCTCCCGTACTTTCAAAAATCCGCGTGGGTCAGCCACCGGTTACCTCCAGAATCTTGGTCCATGCTTCGGCGCCGTCGGGGTCCAGCCCCGCTTCGGCCGCGGAGGCGCGGGCGTCGAGCACAGCTGCGTAATCGCGCGGCAGTACCTTGGTGATGCGGGAAACCGTGGTCTCGAAGTCCTCCAGCAGGCTCGCTGCCAGGGGGGATCCGGTTTCTTCCGCGTGTTTGATCAGCAGGCCGCGGATGATGTCCGCGTCCTCGGCGTCGGGCTGCAGCAGCAGCAGTTCACCGTTGTCCAGCGCGTCCTTGTTCACCCGTGCCGGCAAGAGGTCCACCACAAACGCGGTGCCCCCGGACATGCCGGCGCCGAAGTTCCTGCCGGTGGAACCCAGGATCAGGGTCTGTCCGCCGGTCATGTATTCGCAGCCGTGGTCGCCGATGCCTTCGACGACGGCGGTAGCGCCGGAGTTGCGGACCATAAACCGCTCGCCCACCTGTCCGCGCAGGAACATTTCGCCGCTGGTGGCCCCGTAGCCAATAACGTTGCCGGCAATGACGTTCCGCTCCGCCGGGAAGACGTTGCTGCGGTCCGGGCGGACGATGATGCGTCCGCCGGAAAGCCCCTTGCCAACGTAGTCGTTGGAGTCGCCGTACAGCCGGAGCGTGATGCCCGCCGGCAGGAAGGCACCCAGGGACTGGCCCGCCTGGCCGGTGAGGGTGATGTCGATCGTGTCCGTGGCCAGGACGTCCGTGCCGAACGTCTTGGTAACCGTATGGCCGAGCATGGTGCCCACGGAACGGTCCGTGTTCACCACGTCCAGAGCGATCCGCACCGGCTGGCGACTGGACAGCGCGTCGGCGCTCATCTCGATCAGCTTGTTGTCGAAGTGCTGATCCAGCTCATGGTTCTGCGGCACCAGGCTGCGCAGCGGCGCACCCGGATCCACTTCATGGCCGCGCAGGATCGGCTCCAGGTCCAGTCCGTCTGCCTTCCAGTGGTCGACGGCGGCACGGGTGTCCAGCATTTCGCTGTGCCCGATCGCTTCCTCCAGGCTCCGGAACCCGAGTTCGGCGAGCAGCTCGCGTACTTCCTCGGCCAGGAACTCGAAGAAATTCACCACGAATTCCGGCTTGCCGGTGAATCGGGAGCGCAGCTCCGGGTTCTGCGTGGCGACGCCCACCGGGCAGGTGTCCAGATGGCAGACACGCATCATGATGCAGCCGGAGACCACCAGCGGTGCGGTGGCGAACCCGAACTCCTCGCCGCCGAGCAGCGCGGCGATAACGACGTCGCGGCCGGTCTTGAGCTGGCCGTCCACCTGCACCACCACGCGGTCGCGCAGGCCGTTGAGCATCAGGGTCTGCTGGGTTTCGGCCAGGCCGAGTTCCCAGGGTGCCCCGGCGTGCTTCAGCGAGTTCAGCGGAGAGGCGCCGGTGCCGCCGTCGTGCCCGGAGACCAGCACGACGTCGGCCTTTGCCTTGGTGACGCCCGCTGCCACGGTGCCGATGCCGGCCTCGGAGACCAGCTTCACATGGACCCGGGCGGACGGATTGGCCCGCTTCAGGTCGTAGATGAGCTGGGCGAGGTCCTCGATGGAGTAGATGTCATGGTGCGGCGGCGGGGAAATCAGGCCGACGCCGGGGGTGGAGTGCCGGGTACTGGCAACCCACGGGTACACCTTCTGGGCCATCAGCTGGCCACCCTCGCCGGGCTTGGCGCCCTGCGCCATCTTGATCTGCAGGTCATCCGCGTTGGTCAGGTACAGGCTGGTGACGCCGAAGCGGCCCGAGGCCACCTGTTTGATGGCCGAACGGCGCTCCGGATCCAGCAGCCGGTCCACGTCCTCGCCGCCTTCGCCGGTGTTGGACTTGGCGCCGAGCCGGTTCATGGCAATCGCGAGGGTCTCGTGGGCCTCCTTGGAGATGGACCCGTAGCTCATGGCACCGGTGGAGAACCGCTTGACGATCTCTGAGACCGGTTCGACTTCCTCCAGCGGAACCGGGGGACGTTCCCCGGTCTTGAAGTCCAGCAGACCGCGCAGGGTCATCAGGTTCTTCGCCTGGTCATCCACGCCCTGGGTGTAGGCCTTGAACACGTCGTAGCGGCGCTCACGGGTGGAGTGCTGCAGCCGGAACACGGTCTCCGGGTTGAACAGGTGCGGCGGTCCTTCGCGGCGCCACTGGTACTCGCCGCCGTTTTCAAGGCTGCGGTGCGGTTCCTCGATTTCATCCGCCGGGTAGGCGTGGGTGTGGCGGGCCGCCGCTTCGGCAGCGATCACGTCCAGCCCGACGCCGCCGAGCTGGGTCTGGGTCCCGTGGAAGAACTCATCCACCAGTTCCTGGCCCAGGCCGATGGCTTCGAAGGTCTGCGCGCCGCAGTAGGACGCCACGGTGGAGATGCCCATCTTGGACATGATCTTCAGGACACCCTTGCCCAGGCCCTTGATCAGGTTGGTCACGGCCTGTTCCCGGGTAACGCCGGTGATGTCGCCGTTGCGGACCAGTTCCTCGCAGCTTTCCATGGCCAGGTACGGGTTCACGGCGGAAGCGCCGTAGCCGATCAGCACTGCCACATGGTGGACTTCGCGGACGTCGCCTGCTTCCACGATCAGGGAGATCTTGGTGCGGTTGGCGCTCTTAAGCAGGTGGTGGTGAACGGCGGAGAGCAGCAGCAGCGACGGGATGGGCGCCCACTGCGCGTTGGAGTCGCGGTCCGAGAGCACAATGTACTGCACACCGCGGTTCACGGCGCCGGAGACCTTTTCACAGATCTCGCTGATGCGTGCCCGCAGTTCCGATTCGCCGCCGTCGGGCCGGTAAAGCCCGCGTACCTTCAGGGCGACCTTCTCGCCTTCCTCATTCTTGAGGTTGGCAATCTTGGCCAGCTCGTCATTGTTGATCACCGGGAATTTCAGCGCGATCTGGTGCGTCTTCACCTGGCCCAGGGCCAGCAGGTTGCCGTTCGGGCCGATCGAGCTCTGCAGCGAGGTAACCAGTTCTTCGCGGATGGCGTCCAGCGGCGGGTTGGTGACCTGGGCGAAGGACTGCACAAAGTAGTCAAAGAGCAGCCGGGGCCGCTTGGAGAGCACGGCGATGGGAGTGTCCGAGCCCATGGCACCCAGGGGCTCGGCACCGGTGCGGGCCATGGGGCCGAGCAGGATGCGCAGTTCTTCCTGGGTGTAGCCGAAGGTGCGCTGGCGCCGGTTGATGGACGCCTTGGTGTGCAGCACGTGCTCACGCTCGGGCAGTTCCTCCAGGGACACCTGGTTTTCCCGGACCCATTCGGCCCAGGGGTTGGCAGCGGCGATTTCGGCCTTGATCTCCGAGTCCTCCACCAGGCGGCCTTCGGCGGTGTCCACCAGGAACATCTTGCCCGGGGAGACACGGCCCTTGCGGACCACCTTGGCCGGATCGATGTCCACTACGCCCACCTCGGAGGCGAGGACAACCAGGCCGTCTTCGGTGATCCAGTAGCGGGCGGGGCGCAGGCCGTTGCGGTCCAGCACGGCACCGACCTGGTCGCCGTCGGTGAAGGAGACTGCTGCCGGTCCGTCCCACGGTTCCATGAGCATGGAGTGGTACTGGTAGAAGGCACGGCGGGCGGGATCCATGGTCGCGTGGTTTTCCCAGGCTTCCGGAATCATCATCATCACTGCATGGGTGATGGGACGCCCGGACAGCATCAGCAGCTCCGCGACCTCGTCAAAGGAGGCGGAGTCGGAGGCACCGGGAGTACAGATGGGGAAGAGTTCCTCGGGGGTCTCCCCCAGCAGCGGGCTCTTGAGCTGGGACTGGCGGGCACGCATCCAGTTGCGGTTGCCTTTGACCGTGTTGATCTCGCCGTTGTGCGCAATGGTGCGGAACGGCTGGGCCAGCGGCCAGGACGGGAACGTGTTGGTGGAGAAGCGCGAGTGCACGATGCCGAGCTTGGTCTTGAACCGCGGGTCGGAGAGGTCCGGGAAGAACGGCTCAAGCTGGGCCGTGGTGACCATGCCCTTGTAGACCATGGTCTTGGAGGACAGGGACGGGAAGTAGACGCCGAATTTGTTCTGGGAGCGCTTCCGGACGCGGAAGGCACGGGCATCCAGATCGGTGCAGCCGTCCTCTTCCGGAGCAAGGAAGACCTGGACGAAGTACGGCATGCAGGCCCGGGACATGGCACCGACCAGGTCGGCCTCCACGGGCACTTCGCGCCAGCCCAGGACCTTCAGTCCCTCGGACTCGGCGATTGCTTCGACGCCTGCGCGGGCAGTTTCCTGCTCGCGCTCTTCGGTGGGCAGGAATGCCGTGCCGACGGCGTAGCCGCCCGCAGCGGGAAGCTCGAAACCGGTGACGGCGCGGAAGAATTCGTCAGGAACCTGGGTGAGGATGCCGGCGCCGTCGCCGGTGCCTTCGTCTGCGCCTACGGCGCCGCGGTGTTCAAGGTTGCGCAGGGCGGTCAGTGCCGCATCCACGATGTCGTGTCCGGGTTCGCCGCGCAGCGTGGCAATAACAGCCAGGCCGCACGCGTCCTTCTCATTCTCGGCACGGTACAGGCCGGAATCTTCCGGGTAGGCCGCGAAGCGCTGGAACGGAGACACCACCTGGGCGGCCTGCGGGGACATTGCGTCAGTCATAGGGTAAGTCCTTCCCCCTGTTGAGCGTTGGGAGGGGACGACGTTGGCCCCACACCGCCGGCATCTACCGTCCGGTGTGTTAGATGATTTTACGGTCGCCTAGGTGTGAAAGCCCTGCATGCTTTGATGGGGCCGGCTCACAATACCTTGAACCGTCCGGTGTCCTGCCGGGGTTGTCCCCGGCACGGTTACCGCTAGCCGCCACCGCGGTGTGGCATCCGGACCGCCGGCGGGTGGTAACCCGCGCTAACCGGTCCTACGTGGCTGGGCCCGAATCTTCGGGCCGCTGAGGCTTGGCGGCCTCGCTTTTTGTCTCTGCGACATTAGCACGCGCGTCACGCGTTTGTGATCCAGATTTCACATTCGGGGAATCTGTTTCGCTCTTGTTATCAAGCGGTGAATTGTTACTGCGGTCAGCGGTTTCAGCGGCAGGAGAGGTGTGTCCCGGCAGCAGCAGGGACGGCTCGGGCTGCCGGCGTGCCCGCACGCTGAGGTAGATGAACATACCGATCGAAACCACCAGGATCAGGATGGAAGTCCATACGTTCAGGCGCTGGGTGACGCCCAGAATGGTGACCATTTCGGCATCGTCAATGCGCAGCATCTCGATCCAGACACGGCCGGCTGTGTAGAAGGCGGCGTAGAGCCAGAACAGGCGTCCGCCCCGCAGCCTGAACCGGCGGTCAAGGACCAGCAGCAGGCCCACTCCGGCAAGGTTCCAGAGCGATTCGTAGAGGAAGGTGGGATGGAACAGCGTTCCCGGGGCAGCGCCGTCGGGGAAGTTCGTGTTGTTGGGATCGATCTCGAGGCCCCACGGCTGATCCGTGGGCCCGCCGAAGAGTTCCTGGTTGAACCAGTTGCCCCAGCGGCCCACCGCCTGCGCCAGCAGGATTCCCGGCGCGGCGACGTCAGCGAAGGTGGAGAGCTTGATCCCCGCCCGCCGGCAGCCGATCCAGGCGCCCACGGCGCCCAGCGCGATGGCACCCCAGATGCCCAGGCCGCCCAGCCAGATCTGCGGAATCAGGGCAAGGTCGCCGTTCGGGCCGAAATACGCGTCCGGTGAGGAGATGACGTGGTAGAGCCGCCCGCCGATGATTCCAAACGGTATGGCCCAGATGGCGATGTCCCAGACCGAGTCAGGCGGCAGTCCGCGCCGTTTCCAGCGCACGGAGGTCATCCACAGTGCCAGGATGATTCCGGCCAGGATGCACAGCGCGTACGCGTGGATGGTCAGCGGCCCGAGGGAGAAGCTGCTGAACTCGGCGGGCGGGCTGGGGATTGCAGCCTGGACTGCCAGGGGCATCGGCATGGTCAGCTCTTTCGGGTTCCGGTACTAAGTTCGCGGGTAAGCGCACCGACTGCTGCCGGTCCGCCGTCGCGGAGGGCCGCGACCAGTGCGGTGCCAACAATCACACCGTCGGCGTAGGCACCGATTTCCCGCACGTGATCAGCTGTGGAGACGCCAAGGCCCACGCAGACGCGTTCGGCGCCGGCAGCGCGGGCGGCACGGACAACGCCTTCGGCGGCGTCGGAGACCTGGTTGCGGGTGCCCGTCACGCCCATGATGGACACGGCGTAGACAAAGCCGCGGCTGGCTTCGACCGTGGCCTTCATACGGTCAGTCGTCGAGGACGGTGCGACCAGGAAGACCCGGTCCAGCCCGTACTTGTCCGAGGCATTCATCCATTCACCGGCTTCATCCGGAATGAGGTCGGGCGTGATCAGGCCTGCTCCCCCGGCTTCGGCGAGGCGGCGGGAGAATTCGTCCACGCCCATGCGCATTACGGGGTTCCAGTAGGTCATCACCAGCACGGCGGCGTCGGTCTCGGCGGTGATGCCGGCGACGACGTCGAATACCTCGGCGACGCGGAAACCACCCTCAAGTGCCTGACTGGTTGCTGCCTGAATAACGGAGCCGTCCATAACGGGATCCGAGTACGGGATGCCGATTTCAATCAGGTCCGCACCGCCGCGGGCCAGCTCAATGCCGGCTGCGATGGTTTCCTGCACGGAGGGGAAGCCGGCCGGCAGGTAGCCGACCAGGGCGGCGCGGCCGTCGGCCCGTGCCCGGTCGATCGCGGCGGCGGACTTGCTGGCGGTCGAGACGCTCACAGCTGTTCTCCTTCTTTGCCGATTTCGGCTTCAGCTGACTTCTCATCCAGCAGGTTGAACCATTCAGCGGCGGTTGCTACGTCCTTGTCGCCGCGGCCTGAGAGGTTGACCATAACGATCTTCTCTGCAGGATCGCCCGCGGCTTCTGCCAGGCGCTGACCCACCTTGATGGCTCCGGCCAGGGCGTGGGAGGACTCGATGGCGGGAATAATGCCTTCGGTGCGGCAGAGCAGCTTGAAGGCTTCCATGGCCTCGGAATCGGTGATCGGTTCGTAGGTGACCCGGCCGATGTCTGCGAGGTAGGCGTGTTCGGGGCCCACTCCGGGGTAGTCCAGGCCGGCGGAGATCGAGTGCGACTCGATGGTCTGCCCGTCTTCGTCCTGCATCAGGTAAGTGCGTGCACCGTGCAGCACGCCGGGACGTCCCAGGGTGATGGTGGCTGCGTGGCGGGGGGTGTCCACACCGTCGCCGCCGGCCTCGAAGCCGTAGATGGCCACGGACGGATCGTCCAGGAAGCCGTGGAAGATGCCGATCGCGTTGGAGCCTCCGCCCACGCAGGCGCAGACGGCGTCGGGCAGTTTTCCGGCCTGTTCCAGGATCTGCCCGCGTGCCTCGTCACCAATGACTTCGTGGAAGTAGCGCACCATCGCGGGGAACGGATGGGCTCCCGCTGCCGTGCCCAGGAGGTAGTGGGTCGTGGAGACGTTGGCCACCCAGTCGCGCAGTGCTTCGTTGATGGCGTCCTTGAGCGTCTGCGAACCGTTGGTCACGGGAATGACGGTGGCGCCGAGCAGTTCCATGCGGGCAACGTTCAGGGCCTGCCGGCGGCAGTCCTCCGCACCCATGTAGACGACGCATTCCAGGCCCAGCAGGGCCGCCGCGGTGGCGCTGGCAACGCCGTGCTGGCCTGCACCGGTTTCGGCGATGATGCGGGTCTTGCCCATGCGCTTGGCAAGGAGTGCCTGGCCCAGGACGTTGTTGATCTTGTGCGAACCGGTGTGGTTCAGGTCCTCCCGCTTGAGGAAGATCCGCACTCCCCCGGCGTGCTCAGCGAAGCGCTTGGCTTCGGTGAGCAGGGACGGGCGCCCGGAGTAGTTCCGGTTCAGCTCAGCGATCTGGGCGGTGAACTCCGGATCGGCCTTGGCCTTCTCGAACGTGTCCGTGAGCTCATCCAGTGCCGAGATGAGGGATTCCGGCATCCAGCGGCCTCCGTATTCCCCGAAGTAGGGGCCGGCGGCGTGGCGCAGGGACGGCCCGCCTGCCAGGAAGGAGTCCGTCACCTGCCCGTCCACCGTCTGCTCTGGCGAACCTGCCGCGGTGGCTGGAGTGCTGTTATCCGGAATCCCGGTCATGGAGCTGTCCTGTCCTGCTCTAATCCGCGGGCCGCTGAGAGCGGTTTACGGAAGGTCTTATAAAAAGTTTGTCCTCAGCGTCCGCTGGCCTGCAGCCGGTCGGCGATTGCCCCGGCTCCGATTTCCATGAACTCCGCAATGGTGGCTGCAGGGTCATTGTGCTTTACGAGCGCTTCGCCCACGAGCACTGCATTGGCGCCGTGAGCTGCATAGTGTTCGACGTCGGCTGCGTCCCGGACTCCGGATTCCGCCACCACAACCGCGCCTGCGGGAATGGATTCGGAAAGCGCAGCGAAAACGGAACGGTCCACGTCGAGAGTCTTCAGGTTACGGACGTTCACGCCGATGATCCGTGCTCCGGCAGCGCCGGCCCGCTGGATCTCTTCGGCCGTGTGCGCCTCAACCAGCGCGTTCATGCCCAGTTCGTGGGTCAGGTCCAGGAATGAACGGAGGTCCTGGTCATCCAATGCAGCCACGATCAGCAGCACCAGGTCAGCGCCGTGTGCCCGTGCTTCCCAGATTTGGTAGGGATCGACGGTGAAGTCTTTGCGCAGCACCGGAATGCTGACGGCTGCGCGGACGGCGTCGAGGTCCGCGAGTGAGCCATTAAAGCGGCGCGCCTCGGTGAGGACGCTGATGACCGACGCGCCGCCCTGCTCATACCGGCGGGCCAGGTCAGCGGGGTCAGCGATCTCGGCCAGCGCACCCTTGGAGGGGCTGGACCGCTTGACCTCGGAAATCACGCGAAGGGTGGCACGGGGGCTGTCATTGCCGCCGAGGGCGGCATAGGCATCAAGTGCAGGAGCGGCCTTGGCGGCGCGCTCCTGCACCTTTTCCAGCGGCTGTTCCTGCTGCCGCTGGGCCATGTCCTCGCGGACACCGGCAATGATGTCGTCGAGAACGGACACTTAGTGTCCGCTGTTCTTCAGCTTCGAGCCGCCGACGCCGTATCCGGCCTTGCGCATGACGAAGCCAACGATCAGGCCGA
The DNA here is from genome assembly GCF_049311025.1 of Arthrobacter sp. 3Tela_A. Classification (NCBI taxonomy): domain Bacteria; kingdom Bacillati; phylum Actinomycetota; class Actinomycetes; order Micrococcales; family Micrococcaceae; genus Arthrobacter; species Arthrobacter sp. 3Tela_A. The sequence continues at coordinate 158,779 of NZ_JAXIOM010000001.1, read as the reverse complement.
GGACAATCACGCCAAGGCCGATGTTGAACCAGAGCCAGCTGGCAATGACGAAACCAATGCTGGAAACCAGGGCACCAGCCATCATGATCAGTACGCAGGTCCAGGCGGCGGGGGTGTTGCCGTGGCCGATGGTCTCGTCGTGGATGCTGGCGTGTGCCTCGGCGTCGTTCTCGGGCTTGGTGTCCTGCTGGTCAAGGGCGTTTGTGCTCATGGTAAATCTCCTCGTAAACGGGTCTGGCATCCATTCTGCCATTAGCTGGCAGAAACTCTCGTACTTGTTGCGCCGCGTGCTGCGCGGCCCAGGCTCCGCTTAGCGGAAGTTAGTGGGGTCTTCGCCCTTGGTCAGGCGGTCCCAGCTGTCGATCTCATCGATCGGCGGCTGCGTGGACTTCTCCGTGACTGCCGCGCCGGTGGCCGGCTGTGCTGCGTAGCGGCGGGAGACTGCCCAGCTGCGGGAGGCGAGGGCGAGCCACACGGCCGCGGCCGCGATCAGCACGCCCAGCGCGGCGGCAAGGTAGGGCACGGCGGTGAGGGTGATGTCCGCTCCGGCGCTGCCGCTGACGCCGATTGCCTTGCCGACGGCGCCGGCTGCACCCTGGGCCGGGTCGGTGATGACGGACACGCTGGCCGCGGTGATTCCGATACCGGCCACGAGGAGGACAACTGCGACGATCCAGCGGGCCACTTTCCCCGCAATGGAGGCGGCCAGGGCAGCAGCCAGGGCGACGACGGCGAACGCCGTCACCGCGGTGGCTGCTTCGCTGCCGGCTACGGCGATGTCAGGGGTTTCCACGGCGGCCTGCGGAAGGACGACGTCCAGCCACGTCTGGGTGGTGGTGCCGAACGCCGCGGCGCCCAGCAGGACGGTTCCCAGAACCACCGTGGACTTGCGCCGCCAGCGCGGGGCGGCGGCCGGTTTGGTGCTCACTTTAATTGTCCTGTCTGTTGAAGATCTGCCTGGCGACGGCCGGGGTCACCGGTTCCAGTCCCCCGGCGATCAGTGCGGCGCGCAGCGGTGCTGCGGCCTTGTTCACCGTCTCCAGTGCTTCTGCCTCAAGGTCCGAGTCTGCGACGATCCCGCCGCCGGCCTGCACGTAGGCCTTGCCGTCCCGCAGGAGGGCAGAACGGATGGCGATCGCCATATCCATGTCTCCGGCGAAGTCCAGGTAGCCGACCACGCCGCCGTAGATGCCGCGCCGGTGCGGTTCGAGTTCGTCCAGCAGGCTCAGTGCGCGCGGTTTCGGCGCGCCGGAGAGCGTACCTGCCGGGAAGGTGGCGGAAAGGACGTCGTACGCCGAGTTCTGCGGCGAGAGCTCCCCCACCACTGTGGACACCAGGTGCATGATGTGGCTGAAGCGCTCCACCTCCATGAACTGGGTAACGTCTACGCTGCCCGGGCGGCACACCTTGGAGAGGTCGTTGCGGGCCAGGTCCACGAGCATCAGGTGCTCGGCACGTTCCTTCTCGTCGCCCAGCAGTTCCTCGGCCAGGGCGCGGTCCAGCTCCTGGGTTTTCCCGCGCGGCCGGGATCCGGCGATCGGGTGCGTGATGACTTCGCTGCCGGTCACGGTGACCAGCGCTTCAGGCGAGGAGCCGACGACGGCGAACGGGTTTCCGCGGGCGTCCTCGAAGTTGAACAGGTACATGTACGGGCTGGGATTGGTGTTGCGCAGCACGCGGTACACGTCCAGCGCCTCGGCCCGGCAGTCCATTTCGAACCGGCGGGAAATGACCACCTGGAAGACCTCACCGTCCACGATGGCTTCCTTGCCCCGTTCCACCGCGCGCAGGTATTCAGGCTTGGGCCAGGATTCCTTGACACCGGCGGTGAGGGACGTAACGTCCACCGTGCCGCCGTCGAGCACTGTAACGGCCTGCGGCGACTGCGCGGCGAGGCGGTCCAGCATGCTGTGCAGGCGGGCGACGGCATCAAGCCAGGCATCATCCACCCGCTCGTCGGAGCCATCGAAGTTGATGGCGTTGGCCACCAGCAATACGGTGCCGTCCGAATTGTCATGAATCGCCATGTCCGAAACCAGGTTCATGGCAATTTCCGGCAGGTCCAGGTCATCCACCGGCGGGGACGGGAGTTTCTCCCAGTGCCGCACCGACTCCCAGCCCACAAAACCGACCAGCCCGGAGGTAAACGGCGGCAGGCCCTCAAACCGGTCGGTGGCCAGCAGCTGCAGCGTTGCGGCCATCGCTTCCACGGGGTTGCCGTCCACCGGCACCCCGGCCGGGGGCTCGCCCAGCCAGAAGGCTTCGCCGTCGCGGGTAGTCAGTGTTGCGCGGGAACGGGCACCAATAAAGGAGTAGCGGGACCAGACGCCGCCGGACGCTGCGGACTCCATAAGGAACGTGCCCGGTTCACCGCCGGTGAGCTTCCGGTAGATGCCGATGGGCGTATGCGCATCGGCCAGCACCTTGAGCCGGACCGGGACAACCCGCCGGTCAGCAGCCAGTGCGCGGAATTCCTCCAGGGAGGGAGAGATAACACCTAGATCCTGCATTTATTGGGCTTTCGGTTTGGAAGGGAAGTTTAAGAGGAGACCGGAAGGCCGCGGCCTTCGAAGCAGGTCCTGGTGCCGGTATGGCAGGCAGCGCCAACCTGGTCGACCCGCACAAGCAGCGCGTCGCCGTCGCAGTCCACTGCCACGGACTTCACATACTGCACGTGGCCGGAGGTATCGCCCTTGCGCCAGTACTCCTGCCGGGAGCGGGACCAGAAGGTCACCCTGCCGGTGGTCAGTGTGCGGTGCAGCGCTTCGTCGTCCATCCAGCCCAGCATCAGCACCTCGCCGGTGTCATGCTGCTGGATTACCGCTGCAACCAGGCCGGCGTCATCGCGCTTGAGCATTGCAGCCACGGCAGGGTCCAGTGCGGAGTCCGGGCGGGGGGTCTGGGGGGTGGTGTCTGTTGCCATCGCTACGATTCTAGTGGCTTTGGCCGCACCGGAGCCGAATGGCCGCGTTCAGCGGGCAATGCAGGGTGTTCCATGCTAGTTTCAGCAGTGATGCAATTCGTAGAACCCTCACGTGAAGTCCTGGCCGAAACACTGCTCGCGGCCGGTCCCCACGCGCCCACGCTCTGCGAGGGGTGGGAGACCAGGCATCTTGCTGCGCACCTATACCTGCGCGAGCACCGGCCTGCCTCAGCGCTCGGTTTTTTCGTTAAGCCATTCGCCGCGAAGACGGCGAAAGCCATGGACCACCTTGCTGCCAAGGGCTCAACCTCCGAGGGCTACGCCAAGCTGGTCAAGTCTTTCCGGTCGGGCCCGCCGCTGCTCTCCCCCATGCAGATCAAGTCGGTGGATAACAGTGCCAACCTCGTTGAGTACTTCGTGCACACCGAGGACATCCGCCGCGCCGGGGACCGCTGGGCACCGCGCGCTCTGGATTCTGAATACTCTGAAGCGCTCTGGTCTGAACTGCTCAAGCGCGCTGCACTGCTCTACCGCGGCGTCGACGTCGGCATTGTCCTGGTGCGCCCGGACGGGCCGCGCCATGTAGCCAAGCGGGCAGCCGTTTCGGTGGCGATCGTCGGGGAACCGTGCGAGCTGCTGCTCCACGCACACGGCCGTACCCAGCAGGCCCTGGTGATGTTCGAAGGCCAGCCCGACGCCGTCGCGCTGCTCGAGAGCGCTGAGATCGGCCTTTAGTTATTTCCGCGTCCACCCCTCCTGCCGGTGAAACAGATCGGGAACCGGCCGAGCGTGGCCGCGTCCTGCAGGTAATCCTGCTGGTTGCCGCCAATCTCGTGTTCCTGCTGCTGATCTATCCCATTTCCGCGCTGGCGGCCTTGGACCAGGATATTTCCGAGTTTAACGGGACAGAAGCTGCCCGCGGGTGGTTTCTCCTGTGGCCGGGCATGCTGATCGTGTGGGGTGCCGCATGGCTCGGATTCAGCGTCTTCGCGGCGAAGAGCCACATGCGCCGCGCACTGACCACGTTCAATGTGATTGCCGCCCTTTGGCTGGTACCCGTAACCGCGTACGTGCTGAGCCTCTTCGTCCGGGCTTAGGGACTCATCCGGGATATCCTTGGGAACCCGAACATTCCGCATCCGGCTGCCCGCCGCAGACCCCCATCTCAGTGCAAGGACTCCCACTTCGTGAACAGAAAGACCCTCAAGGACAGCGGTTTTGCCGGTTTTCGGCCGCTCCGGGATCTGGATATCAAAGAATCCCTCGCTGACCGAGGCTGAGCTTGCCGGCGAGTGGGTCACGGATGCGGACATCCTGTTTCTTGGCAAGGCAGACCCAGGCAGCAAAGGCACCGCGGGCTGCGGCGCCAGATCCAGGAATTGGTGGACTTCGGTCAAGGAAAGCCGCCGGGACACTGGGACGGCCGCCTCATCTGGCAGCTCGCGGTTCAGAGCGAGCTACGGGCGCCTGCCTTATGCGAACCTGGTTCCCGCCCGGGCCTGAGCGGCGCAGGCGGGAACACGAGAGTTACCTGACGGGATAGCCCGCGTCTGAGATTGCCTTCTTGACGTCCGCGATGGCGTTGTCCGGTCCGAAGTGAAAGATCGAAGCGGCCAGGACAGCATCCGCACCGGCTGCGATGGCCGGCGGGAAATGCTCGGGTACGCCGGCACCCCCGGAGGCAATCAGCGGCACCTGCACGGCAGCGCGGACTGCCCGGATCATTTCCAGGTCGAACCCGTCCCGGGTTCCGTCGGCGTCAATCGAGTTCAGCAGGATCTCCCCCACACCGCGGTCGGCTGCTTCCTTGGCCCAGGCAACGGCGTCGATCCCCGTGCCCTTGCGGCCGCCGTGGGTGGTGATTTCGAAGCCCGACGGCGTTGAACCGTCGTGCGTGCGGCGCGCGTCCACGGAGAGCACCAGCACCTGCGAACCGAAGTGCCGGGTGATCTCATCAATCACGTCCGGCCGGGCGACGGCGGCGGAGTTGATGGAGGCCTTGTCCGCGCCGTAGCGCAGCAGCCGGTCAACGTCCTCTACGGTGCGGACGCCGCCGCCGACGGTCAGCGGAATGAAGACTTCCTCGGCGGTGCGGGAGACGACGTCGAACACGGTTTCACGGGCCCCTGAGGACGCGGTGACGTCGAGGAACGTGAGTTCGTCGGCGCCGGCGCGGTCGTACCGGTGGGCCAGCTCAACCGGGTCACCGGCGTCGCGGAGGCCTTCGAAGTTGATGCCCTTGACCACGCGGCCGGCATCGACGTCGAGGCAGGGAATAACGCGGATCGCAACGGTCATGACTGCGCTCCCCTAGATCCGGCAGGCGTGGATGGTGCTGACCAGGATGGCGCGGGCGCCCAGGTCGTACAGCTCGTCCATGATGCGGTTGGTGTCCGACTTCTTGATCATGGAGCGCACGGCCACCCAGTCGGAGTCCCGCAGCGGGGAGACCGTCGGGGATTCAAGGCCCGGGGTGAGGGCTGCGGCTTCCTCGACCAGTTCCTTGCGGACGTCGTAGTCCATCATCACGTACTGGCGGGCCACCAGGACACCCTTGAGGCGGCGCTTGAGCACGTCGAGTCCGGCGGGGCTGGCACCCTTGCGGCCGATCAAGACTGCCTCGGACTTCAGGATGGGCTCACCGAAGATTTCCATGCCTGCCGCCCGGAGCGTGGTTCCGGTTTCAACGACGTCGGCGATAGCGTCCGCAACGCCGAGGCGCACGGAGGATTCGACGGCGCCGTCGAGGCGGACCACGGAGGCGTCCACACCGTGTTCGGCGAGGTAGTCGCGCAGCAGTCCGTCGTAGCTGGTAGCGACGCGCTTGCCGTTGAGCTCTTCGAGGGACGCGAAATCGCCTACCGGTCCGGCGAAACGGAACGTGGAAGCACCGAAGCCAAGGCTCATCAGCTCTTCGGCCTCCACCTGCGCGTCCAGGAACAGGTCGCGGCCGGTGAGTCCGACGTCGAGCGTTCCGGAGCCGACGTAGACGGCAATGTCACGGGGGCGGAGGAAGAAGAATTCAATGTCGTTGTCGGGATCGACCATCACCAGTTCGCGGCTGTCGCGGCGCTGGCGGTATCCGGCCTCGGAGAGCATGGCGGAGGCGGATTCGGAAAGGGCACCCTTGTTGGGCACTGCTACACGGAGCATTTTATTTTGGATCTTTCGCTGGAAGTCAGATAGGAACTGGGCCTGCCGGCGGGCCACACACTGTTTGAGCGGTGCTCAAACGAAGCGCGTGGCTAGAGATGCTTGTAGATGTCCTGCAGGGTGAGGCCTTTGGCCAGCATAAGGACCTGCAGGTGGTAGAGCAGCTGGGAAATCTCCTCTGCTGCGGCTTCATCAGACTCGTACTCGGCAGCCATCCAGACTTCTGCGGCCTCTTCGACTACCTTCTTGCCAATGCCGTGGACGCCGGACTCGAGTTCGGCGACGGTGCGTGAACCGGCTGGCCGGTTCTCCGCCTTCTCACTGAGTTCGGCAAATAGCTCTTCGAAGGTTTTCACAGATCAAGGGTACGCTCTGCGTCACAATCTGCCCCATTCCGGCCCGCGTGTGTGACGAAGGACGCTTCCGGCGGGGGTGTGGAGAAGCGGTTGTCCCACCCATGCCCGCGTTCACCGGGCTGCAACGGAGTTTGTACCCGTGGTTTCGACTGCGGGATCCCCCGAGGCATAGGTGATGCTGTTACTCTCCCCTTCGACGTCGATGTCACGGGTTTCCTCGACGCCGACAGTGTTCCCGGTCCCGTCGACGTCAATTTCGGGCACATTTATGAGGTTGGCCTCGTTGTTGTTGCCGTCAATATCGAGACTTTCCGCGTCTTCGCCGCTCACTGTATTGTCATTGCCGCGGATATCGATGTCTTCACACTGACCGGTCGTCTTCACATTTGTGCCATTCGTCTGAACGTCGATATCTCCACCGCCATTGCACGCAATGGTGATGCTGGTGTTCGGTTCAGTAATTCGGTGTTCCTCATCGCGGCTGAGCGTGACCGTCTCGTCGGAGTTTCCCGACGCCGCTGATGTGCCTGAGTCTGTCGGAGACGCGCTCACGCTCTCCGGCGTTCCATTGCTGGTTGAAGGAACACCGGTCTCGAGCGGTTCCGGCGTCGTATTGGTGCATCCGGTGATGAGTGCCAGGCCCGCGACTGCGGTGAGCACGGGCGCGGTGACACGGAAATTGCGGTACATGCGGGTTCTCCTCAGCTAGACGGGGCTGGGTGTTGTGCGGCCTGCCCCAAAGGGAAGCTGCGCTCTTCGGCGGTTCCGCTTCCGGGGCCTTTCCGCTTGCCTGTCCAGTCTCCAACACGTTGGCCGGGACGGCCATGTTGAGGCTCGCCATTCACCACATACTTGGCTGAATCGGACTGGCTTGGACGGAATGGCGCGGTGCGGGTGTTTGGGCACCGAGGTTCCCATCCCCAGGTGCCGGTGTTGCGGAATCGACCACGTAGGCCACAGGAACAACAGGGAGTGGGAACCTTGGCCTGTTTACCCGCGGCGATGGCCGCCCTCGCAGGCCGCCGCGGGGAATCGGACAACCGTTCCGTGAGCGAGCGTTATCGTTGCAGCGTGACGGACAAACGCATCGCCTGGCAGTTCACTGCGCTGACGTTCGTGATCGCCTATGGCTTCGCGGGCGCACTGATCATCGCTGCCCGGTTCGGGTATGAAGTGAACAATGTCGTCACAACGTTGCCCGAATTTCTCGCGAACGTGCCCTTCTCGATTTATATCCTCTCGCCGGCCATTGCTTCCTATCTCGTCCTGAGGAGGGCCGGGAAGGTTTCAGGTCCCGGCGCGTGGCTGAGGATGGTGTTCTTTGCCAAGGGCCGTCCGGCGGCCTATCTCTTGGTCTTCTCGGCACTCGGCGTGTACTTTTCGCTCCACCTGCTTATCTCGGGGCCCTCCGCATATGCACTCCCCTGGTTCATGTTTTTTCTCTCGCTGCCGGGCAACCTCATCATTGGCGGCATGGAAGAGGCCGGGTGGATGACGGCGCTGCAGCCGCAGCTCTACCGCCGGTGGGGCTATTTTGTTTCCTCCCTGGTGGTGGGAATTATCTGGCTGCTGTGGCACGTCCCGCTATTCTTCATACCGGGCACGAACCATGAGTCCGGCGTCATCGACTTCTGGATGTTCGCTGTTCAGATCATGGCGTTCCGCTTCCTCTACGGCGCGATTCTCACTCTGTCGCCCCGTAACGCGGTGTTCCTGTGCATCCTCTTCCACACCATGTTCAACGCTGCCAGCTTCACTCTGGGTGTCCCGCCGACAACGTGGGCGGGCACCGTCACGGCGAACGCAGCTGTGGTGGCTCTCGCCGTCGCCGCGGTGGTGTTCTCCCGCAGGAATGGGAAGAGGGCGCCAGGCAGGCGAACGGGATCCTGACGGTTCAGCGCCCGTTCGGCGCGCTATGCCCGCTGTCCTGGCGGTACACGTAGCTGCCGGAGACTCGAAAGCCCGCCCGGGCGTACAGCGCCTGCGCTTCAAGGTTCGCCGCAGTCACCTGCAGCCAAGAGTCTGTGGCGTTCGCCTCCTTGCCTGCCCCCAACAATTCCTCCAGGACCGCTGCTGCGAAGCCCTGGCGACGCGCTTCGGGGAGTGTAGCCATGCAGTAGATGCCGCCCCGGCCACTGCCTTCCGGCAACGCGAGGCGTCCGACGGCGGCGGGGCGGCCGTCATTGTTTCACACCAGGGCGTACACGGAGGGACAGCCTAAGAGGATTTGCCGGGCTATGCCCTGTTCCGCGTCGCCTCCGCGGCCGTCCACCTGCCACCAAACCTGCATCCAGTCATCCGAGGGCACCGATGACAGTTCCACCGCCGGCGCGCCAGGGAGCAATGCAGGATCAGGGAGATCCTTGGCACTCCGGGTCAGGACTCGGGTTGAGGACTGTCGTGTGAACTCCTCCGCGTCCAGAAGGTTGTGCAGGGCCGCCGCGTCGTCGGCGTCTTCGGAGATTTGGAATATCACCGGCAGCCGCGGCGGCCGTACCAGGACCGTGCCTCGCGAAGCAGACCGGAAAGTTCTTCACCGGAGCGTCCGTTGATTCCCCTCGGCCAGACAGAGTTGGCCCGCTGGGTTACTCCTCCCGCGGCGCGGAGAATCCAGCCGCCGGACTTGGTGCCGGTCCAGTGCCGGCCACGCGGCGTCCATGGCGGACTCCAGCGACAGAGGCAAGGGCTGCAAACACGTGGTGGGCCTACGGAGAGGCATGCTCTGCGTCCTTAGAGTCCATGATCAGGTCCAGGACGAGGGAAGTTACGGCGGTGATGACCGCCATCACGAGCCGCGGCCGGGCCGCTCCGCGACGCAGCAACCACGTTTCCATCCGCTCATCCACCACAAGGGTCAGCGCCAGAATCCCGCTCGAGGCAACGCCCACCGCGCCAGCCAGTGCTGTCAATGCGATCGTTGTTGTCCGTTGTGGACCCGCATTAGTACGCACATAGGAAGGAAGAGGTGCGGGGCAGTCTGCTCCGCCGTCGGAGTTGGCAGTTGCAGGCGTGACAAGATCCACTCTCCCGGCGGCAGCCAGCTCCCGTCCCTGCTGAGCGCCTCTTCGCAGGGCCGCGGCAACTATGACGCCAATTGCGGCGCCGGGGGCAAGAACGTAGGCACGGCGCACTCGCGGGGACCATTCGGCCGGGCTTTTTAGGGTGAGCGCACCAGATATAACGGCCAGCGTGAGCGACAGCGGAAGATTCTTCATGCCAACACGCTACATGCGCCTTTTGAGCCAGGTTTGCGGCCAGAGGCCAGCTCCAGCCACGGGGTGCCTGATCAGCAACTGTTCCGCCGCCGCACCCTGCCTGAGTGTCAGCGCTCCGCGCCGCACAGGCCCGGCGGGGAAACAGCGAGCCCCTGAAGCAGGAAATTGACCGTCTCCTCGCCGAAGTTGCCGAGCTCGGCCTGCAGATCGCGCTGCAGTTCAGTGGCCCATACGTCCAGGAGCGATTCAACGAGTGATACAGCAATGTGCAGCGGCATCCGGCGGAAGACTCCGGCATCCATTCCGGCGGACAGGATGCCACGCAGCAATGCCGAGTCCTCCTCGGTTCCCGCCAGATAGAGCGGCGTTCCGTCCTCGGTTCGGTGCGACACAACGATCTCGAATCCCGCCGTGATCTCGGCACGGTGTGAATCGACGTAGGCCAGGTAGGCACGTGCGTAGGCGCGGAGCTGCCCGGCAGGATCCTTTTCAGCCTGCACCGCCGGCACGATCTCTTCGTACTGGTTGCCAAACACCTCGTCGACGACGCCGAGCAGCAGCGCTTCCTTCGAGGCGAAGTAGTAGACGATCGCGCTTTTCCCGACACCGGCACGCACCGCGATCTCGGACAGTGACGCCCGGTGATAGCCAATCTCGTTGACGGTCGTGATGGCGGCACGAATGATCTGTGCGCGGCGCGCCGTTCCGGTAAAGGTACGCGAAGGATATTCGGGGGGTGTCACTTGGCCATTATCGTCGATGCCAGCGGGCGCCCCTGCTCGATGAAGTCGCAGAGCACACCCGGTGCCGCATCTGAGGCAAGCCCTGCAGCCTGGTCTGCCGGCACATCGGGGATCTCATACGTGGACCAGCCGGCGGCGGTCATCGCCGACACGGTAGCCAGTCCCAGCCTGCGCTGCAGCAATGACTGCCGCACAGCTACTGTGCTCACCGCGTCGCGCCGCAGCGCTGAGGTAGTGCGGCTTAAGAGCCCGGAGCGCACTACCACGTACTCGTCCGCGATGGCGTGGCCGAGCGCACGGTAGGCGACGACGGCGGCGAGCAGCGCGGGTGGCCATGCCGCCGCGGCGGCCCAGGGCATCCACCCCGGTATCACTCCCGTGAGGGCGGGAAGGAGCAGGGCTGCGGGGGCTGCAGCAGAGCCCGCGGTCCCCCACCAGAGACGACGCCGTAGTGCGGTTCGCGGGTGTTTCGTCAGCGTTGCCTCAAAAGGGTTCTCGGGTCCGAAGATCTTCCCTGCCACACGGTGTGACTCGGTTACGGGCCCCCGGGGAAGGATTGCAGTCGGCTCCTGCGGGTCCCATGCGTTGAGGCCCGTGGTGATGACATTGGTATCGGCCATGCGCATCCACCTCCATAGGAGGGGTTCACTGATGGACATGCCGCGCATCCGGAGCTCGTCGCGGAGAACCTCACGCGTACTCAGCAGGCCCCGCCGGGTCCGCAGATGGCTGTGGTCCCCCGTCCTGATACGCGCGAGCTCGAATTTCCAGTAGCTGAGGAGGAAGTTCACTCCGAGTCCTAGTGCTCCAAGAAGACCGGTAACCGCGAGCACCAGGATGGTGATGACGACCCAGCCGAGCGAATCCCAGTCCGCCATGTTGGCAACGACGCCAACAACATCTATTCCAAAGCTTGAAAGCAACCAGAAGCCGCCCCACAGCAGCCCCGCGGCCATGGCGTAGGCCCAGATGCTGAACATGTTGTAGACGGCCCACCAGGGCTTGAAAACGGCAAGGACCTCTGCGGCTCTGTCTCCGCCTTCCCTCTCCCCACGCTTGTCCGTGGTGTCCAGAACGTCGGCGGTGGTGGCGGTCGGCCAAGGTGAGGCCACGGTGGTGTTGAAAAGGTCTTCCCGCAGGGCATCGGCGTCTGCGGCTGACAGCGCGTCCAGGACAAGTGCCGCTTCACCCGCTCCGGCCTGCTGTCCTGCGCCCACCGTGACGATGCGGAGACCGGCAATCCGGTGGCGGAGCTTGGTGGCAATGTCTACGCTGCGCACCCGGTCACGGTGGAGGGTGCGGTGCCGCCGGACGAATACCCCGCTGCGCTGCTCGATGTCCGTGGCAGTAAGGCGGTAGGCAGTGAAGGCCCACCTCAGGATGTCGGCGGCGGCGCCGCTGAGGCCCGCAACAGCCACGAAGGCCAGCGGCCAGAGCGCGGTGAGCGATGGATCAGCGCCGAAAACCCAGATCGCTGCGACCCCGGGAAGCAGCGAGAGCACACTTACCAGGACGTCAACCCACACCACGCGGCTGCTCAGGCGCTGCCACTGCTCTGCCGCCGGCTCGCTCATGTAGCATCCCCTTCGGAGAGTTCGGCTATTACTGCCAGGCGTGCGGCGGCATCTTCGGCAACGCGGCGGTCGAGACCGCGTATGTTGACGGCGCCGGACGAGGACGCCGTTGTCACCCGGAGTGTGGCGAGACCGAAGACCTGCTCAAGGGGTCCGCGCAAAGCGTCGACCGTTTGAATCCGTGACGTCGGGGCCACCCGCCATTCCGTGACCAGCCAGCCGCTCGATGCGTAGGTGGCCCGGTCAGTAACCTCCCATCGGTGCACGCGCCGGCGCCACCACGGTTCTATAACCACGCGCGCCGCCAGGACCAGCGCTGCGGCGGCGATCGGTGCTGCCAGCCAGATTCTGGCCTGATCCCAGAGAACAGCGGCCGCTATCAACACCGCAAGCGGGATCCCGCACAGCAACAGGTTTCGTACCAGCCACCACGCCGTTGCGCGGGGGTCCACCTGATGGGCGGGCGGACGGACCTTTATATTGGGCTTCTCGACCTCCGGAATAGCTGTCATGCCCAGAGTCTAGACCGATCGGTCGAATAATCAACCGCTCGGTCGAAACTCATTCGAACATTTTTTCAGTCCCACGAACATTGCGGACGCGGACTGTCCTTAATGGGTGCCACGATGAGGGCCATGCGCATTCTCATCACGGGATCCACTGGGCAGGTCGGGCGTCACCTGGCCACTGAGCTGCTCGGAGCCGGCCACACTGTCCGCGCCCTTACACGGAGCCCCTCCAAAGCTGACCTGCCGAAAGGGATCGAGGTGGCCGCAGGCGACCTCACCAACACTGCCAGTCTCCTAACAGCATTTGAGGGCGTGGACGCCGTACACCTAATCACTTTTGGCGGGGACGACGGCGAAGATCTGACCAACGGGGCGGAGATCGTTAATCTCGCAGAGCGCGCCGGCATCAGCCGGGCAACTGTCCTTGGCGGCTGGTCCTCCACCTCTGTCGACAACGCACTGAAAGCCAGTTCCATCAGCTGGACCATCATTCAGCCTGCCGAGTTCATGGGTAACGCGCTGGAGCTCGCTCCCGAAATACGAGCCTCACGCACAGTCTCCATGCTCGCCGACTATCCCAGCGCCGTCGTGCATGAAGCTGACATCGCCGGTGTCGCTGCCGCAGCGCTCGCTACGGACCGGCACGCACAAAAGACCTACGGGCTGACCGGACCCGAGGCGCTCACACCGGCCGAGCGAACCAGCCTGCTCGCCGGTGCAATCGGAGAGCCGATCCAATTCGTGCAGCTGAGCGAGGACGAAGAGCGCGAACGGCTTCGCAACTACGGCTACGACGCGGACTACATCGAATTCGGCATCCAGCTGGCCACCCACGCCCCCAGGAACGCCGGCACCGTCCTGCACACCGTCAAGGAAGTCACCGGACGCCCAGCGCGGACCTTTAGGCAGTGGGCACACGAGCACCTCGATCAGTTCCGCGCCATGCACTGATCAGCCAGCCGCCCTTATATGCACAGGCGGCATACGCCGGCGGCCAGCCTGCGTCAGTCGTCGCCGATGTCCGTAAACAGGGCCATGAACGTTGTCCCGGTAGCCTTCAACTGATCCATGAAGTCCGCTGCTTCGGCCGTCGCCACCGCCGCGGAAGCGTCGTCATAGCTGTCGAAGTACAAGTCCACGGTCCGGTATGCCGGGGTGGGTGAGCCGTTCTCCTTGGGCCAGACCTTTCCCGCTTCGAACCGCTGCAGGCGCGGAAGCTCTCGCGCACTGCCTTCGAAACCCTTGTAGTCCGTTTCAAATGCCTCTGGGTCTGCCGGGTTGTCGATGATGAAGGTGATCTTGGTGGACACTGCGTTCTCCTCATTGGTAGGTCTGCGGTAACTGCGCGGATGAGGAGCCATTCTGTGGCATGAACGGGGAGTGCGCCACCGCTTTCCGGCAGAACTTCCTGGAAGGGCCGTCCCCAAGGCAGTGCTGTAAGGCGCAGTCCGGTGTGATGATGGGAGCAAAGACCGTCCTGTCCTGAAAGGGAGCACCACATGGCAGGAGCAGCTCCCGCCCCTGCAGGTAAGCGCAGCCGCCCGCTCGTCGTCGCAATTCTCGCCTCCTTCGTGGCGTTCCTGGACGGCAGCATTGTCACGGTAGCCCTCCCCGCGATCGGCGCGGAACTCGGCGGCGGGCTCGCCACCCAGCAGTGGACCGTCAACGCCTACCTGCTAACCCTCGGCGCGCTGATCCTGCTTGCCGGTTCGCTTTCGGATTCCTTCGGCCGGCTGCGGGTGCTCATCTGGGGGCTGATTGGATTCGGTGCCGCATCGATAGGCTGTGCCCTGGCCTGGGATCCGGAAGTCCTCGTCATCGCACGGGCGATCCAGGGCATGGCGGCCGCGTTGCTGGTCCCCAGCAGCCTGGCCCTGATTACGACGGCGTATGCCGGGCCGGCGCGCGCCCGCGCCATCGGAACGTGGACAGCCTGGACGGGCACCGCGGCGATCATCGGGCCGCTGCTGGGCGGCGTGCTGGTTGACTGGTTCAGCTGGCGCCTGATCTTCGCCGTCAATGTGCTGCCAGTGGCGCTGACCCTGGTCCTGATGCTGGGCCTGCAGGACAGCCCGCGCCGGCGTACGGCGCTGGACATTCCCGGCGCGCTGCTGGCCGTCACCGGGCTGGGCGGGTCGGTGTATGCGCTGATCGAACAGGAACGTCTGGGCTGGGGCGATCCTGCAGTCTACATACCCCTGGTGGCAGGTCTGGCGGCACTCGCACTGTTCGTTCTCCGCGAGTCACGGGCCAGGGCGCCGATGATGCCTCTATATCTGTTCCGTGTCCGCAACTTCCGCCACGGCAACCTGGTGACAGCCGCAGCTTACGGTGCGCTCTCCCTCGGCACGTTTGCGCTAACCGTTTTCGTCCAGGAAGCGGCAGGCTTCACTGCCATCCAAGCCGGCCTTATTTCCCTGCCGCTTCCGGTGGCCATGCTCCTGCTGTCCACTTACTTCGGAAACCTGGCCGGGAAGTATGGTCCACGGATCTTCATGACCTGCGGCCCGGCGGTTATGGGACTTGGTTTCCTGCTGATGCTCACGGTCAGCCCACCGCTGAACCTGCTGACCCAGCTGCTCCCGGGCCTGCTGCTCTTCAGCCTTGGGCTCGCGGTTATGGTAGCTCCGCTGACCGCCGCCGTGCTGGGTGCACTGAACGAGACCGACGCCGGAATTGGTTCCGCCGTGAACAATGCGGTCAGCCGGGTGGCCGGCCTCATTACGGTTGCCCTCATCGGCACCATCTCCGCCGGGTCCCTGGACTACGCAGGCTTCCAGCGGACGGCACTGGCGACGGCGCTGCTGATGTTCGCCGCGGCACTGATTGCGTTCCTGGGAATCCGTACGCCCAAACCCTCGAACTGAGTGCCCGGCTAAAGTCCGGAGTCCGCTTCGAGCCCCGCCCGCCCCCGGTTAGCCCGCCGGTAGCCGGATACCCCGCCCATGATGGCAGCGGCTCCGCCGATCATGCCGCCGACCACCGCACCCTGCGCCATCCCGCCAACGAACCCTTCACCAGGGGTGACGTCAAACTGCAGCGGGCTGATCAGCGGATGCCCCGCGAACACGGCGTAGGACATTGCCGCGAAAGTAAGCACCATACCGATGCCGAAGACGACGATGCCCACCATGGTGGACCTGGCACCGGCACTTTCCGCGAGCTTCTGCGGATTCACACCGCGCCGCTGCGCGTACCAAAGCGCGCAGAGCGACGGAAGCATCGACGTCAGCACCAACAGCGCCGTCGGCAGCAGAAACTGCCCAAAAGCTGCGGCAATGACGGCCCCCAGGAGGCCGGCATAGAGTCCCACCGTCAATCCGAAGGCATTGGACTCCATGAAAACGGACCGCTCCCGTTCGTCACCGTAGGCGGGGCTGTCCAAGTCCATGATTCTCTCAGCAGCTCGGTCAAGCCTGCTCGGCCTGCGTGTCATTTCCTGTCTCCCGCCTCATCGATGAAGAGTTCCTCGACAGTTCCGCCCAAGGCACGCGCAATCTTCAGGGCAAGATAAACAGAGGGGGCGTAATCGCCCTGCTCGACGGCGATAATCGTCTGCCGGCTTACCCCCACCAACTCGGACAGCTCAGCCTGGGTCATGCGCTTCTGCTTCCGGCTCTCCCGCACCGGACTCGCAAAGTCAGCCGTTCGAGGAACCATGCCGCAATGTTAGGAATCCTTGACATGGAAAGTCAAGGATTCCAGACTTTCTCTCGGCTATCCGTCAGGTGCGAGGTTGACGAGCGGTGCTGCCAGCGCGAGCACTATCCGCGCGCCTGCACCAAATTCGCGAACGGCAGCCGGCCGTGGAGCTGGCGGAACTGCCCGTGATACCCCGCGAGGGCAGCATTGAGCTCCTCCGACGGAAGCTCCTTCCAAGCCACCAGCAACTTCCCGGCGCCAGCCAGCTGCCAGACCAGCCGGCCGTCCCAGTGCCCCGGCGGCTTGCCCTTCCCGAAGTCCACGAACTCCTGGATCTGGCGGCGCAGCCCGCGGTTGCCCTTGCTACCGGAACCGGCCTTCCCAAAGAAGAGGACGTCCGCGTCCGGAACCCATTCCTCCGCCAGGACCGCCTGGGACAGGGAGGGGTTCTTCCGCTTGAAGGTGCCGGCGGTGCTCTGGTCGAGGAACACCGGTTCAAACCCTGCGGGACGCAGCACGGCAAAGATGCCCTGCCGCTGCGGGATGCGGTTTATTTCCAAGCCCGCGATGGGCCGGAAGCCGGTAAATCCGTCCGCCTGAAGCGCCTTCTTGTTCAAAACAGTACTCAAGCCCCCGCCCCGCGCAGCGCGTCCACGGTATTCACCGCAGCAGCAAACGCCTCGTAGCCCTTGTCCTCCGACGAACCCTCGAGACCGGCACGGTCCAGGGCCTGCTCCTCGGTGTCGCAGGTCAGCACCCCAAACCCGACCGGCGTTCCGGTCCGGACACTGACCTCGGTCAGCCCCTGAGTCGCCGACGAGCACACGTAATCAAAGTGCGGGGTTCCGCCGCGGATGACGACGCCGAGAGCCACGACGGCGTCGAAGTGCGGTGCCAGCCGCGCGGCAGCCACGGACAGCTCGAATGTGCCCGGGACCCGGATCACCTTGGGACCGAGCCCGGCGTCGGACGCCGCGCGGAGTGCCCCTTCGATAAGTCCGTTCATGACTTCGGTGTGCCAGCTGGCGGCAATAACCGCCACCTTGATGTCCAGGCCCTTGGCTTTGATGCCGCTGACGTCGTTTTCGGGGGCGCCGTGTCCGCTCATGTTTGATGTCCTTTGCTAGAAGAAAGAGTTAACTCTGCTTCACGGGATTGGCCCGGAGCAGGTTGAGGTGGTGGTTCATCCGGTCCCGCTTGGTCTGCAGGTACCGTTCGTTTTCGGCCCGTACCGGCACTTCGGAGGGCACCATCGCTTCCACGGTGACGCCAAACGCCTCCAGCCGCTCGCGTTTAACCGGGTTGTTGCTCAGCAGCCGGATGCGGCCCAGGCCCATTTGGAGCAGGATTTCCGCCGCAGCCTGGTAGTCGCGGGCATCCACCGGCAGGCCAAGCTGCTCGTTGGCCTCAACAGTGTCCGCACCTGCCTCCTGCAGCGCGTATGCCCGCAGTTTGTTCGCCAGCCCGATCCCCCGGCCCTCGTGTCCGCGCAGGTACAGCACGGTTCCGCCGTGCAGGCTGATCAAACCCAGCGCCTGTTCCAGCTGTTCACCGCAGTCGCACCGGTAGGACGCGAACACGTCTCCCGTCAGGCATTCGGAGTGCAGCCGTACCAGCGGCGTACCGTTTTCGGGAGAAGTCCCGGGAGCGGAGACGGCCAGATGTTCGGCACCTGTGCGCGTATCGGTCCACACCTGGGCAGTGAAGTCACCGAACGCCGTCGGCAGCTGGACCACGGGACCCGGGAAAACGTCTACTGCGTCCTTCACCGCCGACCTCCCGAAACTGCCGGGGCACCGGCGTCCAGGTACGCGACCAGCGCCTCGATCGAGACCAGCGGCAGACCATGCTCATCCGCGAATTCCCGCAGGGCGGGCAGCCGCATCATGGATCCGTCGTCGTGCACCAGCTCGGCGATCACACCCACCGGCGTGCAGCCGGCCAGCCGGGCGAGTTCCACCGCCGCCTCGGTGTGACCGCGGCGGCCGCGCACTCCGGCGTCGTGGGCGCGCAGCGGAAAGATGTGCCCGGGACGGTTCAGATCGCCGGCCAGGGACGCCGAATCCGCCAGCACCCTCGAAGTCAGCGCCCGGTCGGCCGCGCTGATTCCGGTGCTGGTGCCCGAGGCAGCGTCACAGGACACGGTGTAGGCGGTGCCCTTGGCGTCCTGGTTCACCGCGGTCATGGGCGGCAGGCCCAGCCGGTCAGCCCATTCCCCGGGCAGCGGAACGCAGACCACGCCCGAGGTGTAGCGCACGGTGAAACCCATCAGCTCGGGCGTCGCGTGCTGGGCTGCGAAGATGATGTCGCCTTCGTTCTCACGGTCCTCGTCATCGACGACGACGACGGCGCCGCCCGCGGCGATGGCCCGGGCTGCCGCTTCGATTGAGTCCAGCCGGATGCTCATGACTGCATCGTCCCTTCATCAGAGGCAGCGGCGGGCGCGGCGAAAGCGAGCAGCCGCTCTGCGTATTTCGCCAGCACGTCCACTTCCAGGTTCACTGCGGAGCCGGTTTCCAGTGCGCCCAGCCCGGTCTCGGCCAGAGTGGTGGGAATGAGGCCCACCTCGAACCAGTGCTTGGGATCCTGCGGCGAGCTGACCGCGGTAACGGTGAGGGAGACGCCGTCGACGGCGATCGACCCCTTCTCCGCGATGTAGCGTGCCAGCCGGGCAGACACACCAAACCGGAGCCGGTCCCAGCTGCCCAGGTCTTCGCGTTCAAGGAGAGTGCCGACGCCGTCGACGTGCCCCTGCACAACGTGACCGTCCAGCCGGCCACCGGCGGGGACACAGCGTTCGAGGTTCACCTTCCGGCCGGGGACCAGTTTTCCTGTGGTGGTGCGGTCCAGGGTTTCGCCCATCACGTCCAGCGAAATCCGCGTCCCATCGAGTGCTGTGGCGGTGAGGCAGACACCGTTGACTGCAATCGATCCGCCCAGGCCAAGCTCGGCGGAAGTGCCCGGAGCGTCAATGACCAGCACCTTGCCGGCGCCGGAACCGTCAGGATTCAGGGAAACAACGCTGCCCTGTTCAGCGACAATGCCGGTAAACACGTTCGGGTCCTTACTGTTGGTCATTCTTGGTTTCTGGCAGCGGTTCAAGGTGCAGGCGGAGGTCCGCTCCCACAGGAACGGCTGCACCTCCCCCGGCTGGATCCCAGCGCCAGCGCTGGGTCTGTGCCATGGACGTGATGCCGAGTCCGGCGAATGCCGGCGTGCCCGCGCCCAGCAGTGCCGGCGCGGTGTAGGCGAGCAGCTCATCGGCGAGCCCGGCACGCAGGAAGGCACCGGCAACCGTGCCGCCGCCCTCCACCATCAGGTGCCGCACACCGCGGGCATGCAGTTCCGCCAGTACGACGGCGGGATCATGCGTGGACAGCTGGAGGAACCTGCCGTCGGTTCCCCGGATGCGCGCACCGGCGGGAACCGTGGTGTGGCCCATAACCACGCGCAGGGGCTGAACCTCTGCATCGCTGCCGTCCGGGTGGCGGGCGGTCAGCTGCGGGTCGTCGGCCTGGATAGTTCCCGTTCCCGCCAGGATGGCGTCCACCCGCAGCCGCAGGTTCTGGGCATCGGTGCGGGCCTCGGGCGAGGTAATCCACTGGCTGGTGCCGTCTGCGGCGGCAGTGCGGCCGTCGAGTGTCTGTGCGGTCTTGACCGTCACGAACGGACGGTTCGCTGCAACGGCTGCTGCCCAGCGGTGGTTCAGGTCCTGGGTTTCTTCCGCGAGCAGACCGCCCAGGGTATTCACGCCGGCGGCGGCCAGCGTTCCTGCTCCCCCGGCGGCGTCGTCCGTAGTATCCGCTGCTGCATAAACCACCCGCGCGATTCCGGCGCGGAGAATGGCCTGCGAACAGGGACCCGTTCTCCCGGTGTGGTTGCACGGTTCAAGGGTGACTACCATGGTTGCCCCGGACACCTCGGTGCCGGCGGCCGCAGCGGCTGCGAGGGCGTCGGCTTCGGCATGCGGGGTTCCGGCGCCGCGGTGGAACCCGGTCGCCAGGACCTCTCCGGAAGGTGCCAGGATCACCGCGCCGACGAGCGGGTTCGCGCCGCGTACGCCCCGGCGGGCCAGCTGGAGCGCCTGCTCCATGGCTGCCAGTTCAGCTCTGGAAAAGTCCATGGTCAGCGCACCGTGGGGTCCGGCATTGAGACCTGCACCTGCGGCTTCTCATTGGCCTTGGCCCGCCACCAGACAAAGAAGCCGGTGAGCGTGAAGATACCGTAAAACAGGTACATAAATGCCGTTGCGTAATAGCCGGCACTGAACAGCAGCGGCACGCCGACAATGTCCACGGCCACCCAGATGAGCCAGAATTCCACCCAGCCCTTCGCCATGCCGTAGGTGGCCAGCAGCGATCCAACGAACGTCCACGCGTCCGCCCAGACCGGCTCGTAGGAACCCAGCATGCCGAACACCGGAGTGAGCGCCACCGTGCCCAGAATCAGGCCCGCAACCAGGCCCAGCCGTGCCCGTCCTGACGCCCACTGCGGTGTAACGGCGTCGGCACCGGAGTTTTTGCTGGCCTGCCAGCGGCGCCAGCCGTAGATGGCGACGGCGATGAACATGATCTGGCGCCCGGCCTGGCCAAGCAGGTTTGCGGTACTCGCGTCTCCGAAGATGGAGCCGAGGAACACGGTCAGCAGCAGGACGTTGCCGGCTATGCCCACCGGCCAGGCCCAGATTTTCCGGCGCATGCCGCCGAGGGCGCTGAGCAGCCCAAAGATGTTGCCAAGTACTTCGCGCACCAGCAGGGATGAGCTCCCCACGGGGATCTGCGCGTCAAAGAGCCACCGCAAAAAATCCAATGTCGTTCCTTATCCCGTAGCGGCGGCTCCGGGGGTACGACAGTGCGGTGCATCGACGCTGAGGGTACCCCTGCGGGTACGCCGAAGCGTCGGGACAACAAACTGTACGTGCTTCTCCCATCCAGACTTTAACTGTCGGTACCGGAATTTCACCGGTTCAACCGTCCGTCCTGCTGAGGGATCCCAGCCGGACGTGCGGGTCGCGGACTATAACCGCCGGTTCGGAATTACACCGACCCCGGAGCACGTTTGTGTATCCACATTCTTGCACAGGTTTAGGATGCAGATTCAAGTTTTTGGGGAGTATGTGACGGGCGTGAAATACGCCGTCATTTTTTGCCTTGCTGCGCGGACGCGTCAGGCCACGCGCAGGTCAACCTCGCCCGGCGCTCCCCCGCCGGTACCAAAGACCAGCTGCCGGTTGGCGACCTTGTCCGTGAAGAACCGGTCATGGCTGACCACCACCACGGCGCCCGGGAAATGCAGCAGGGCCTGTTCCATGACCTGCGTGCTGGAGAGGTCCAGGTGGTTGGTGGGTTCATCGAGCAACAGCACGGAGGCGCCCGAAAGCAGGCACTGGGCCATCGCCACCCGGGCCTTTTGACCGCCGGAGAGATTGCAGATCTTCTGTTTGAGGTCCGCTTCGGAGAACTGGAACATCGCCAGGAACCGGTTCACGGATTTCTTCGTCGCCTTCAGTGCCAGGCTGTCCGGCATCGCGTTCACGGCGTGGGTGACGGTGTCGGCGTCGTCCAGCTCGGCCAGGACCTGGTTGTAAGAGACCATCCCGGCCCCGTTCGCCCAGGTGACCTTACCGGAATCGGGTGTTTCCTCGCCGGTGAGCACGCGCAGCAGGGTGGTCTTGCCGCTGCCGTTGGCGCCCAGGACCACCAACCGGTCACCGCGCTGGATCTCGAAGGAGACGCCGCTGAACAGGGTCCGGTCGCCGTAGGACTTGGACACGTCCTGCACCCGGCACAGGTTGTCTTTCACGTGCAGGCCCGCGTAGATCTCGGTGATGATCTGGTCCACCGGGCGCGGGGCACGGGATCTCTTGATCTTCGCGAGCTTCGCACCCAGGGTCCGGCCGCCGGCCTTCGCCGCTTCCCGCCGGTCTGCGATTCCTTCGGCTTCGAAGGCCAGCAGTTCCGATTCGTGCACAAACTGGGAGGCCAGCGTCTTGAGCCGGAACTGCTTCTGGATGACGTATTCGGCGAAGTTCCCGGGGTATTCGTGCAGGTGGTAGTTCTCCACCTCGATAATCCGGGTCACCACCGCATCCAGGAACGCCCGGTCATGGGAGACGACGACGGCGGCACCGCGGAAGTCGCGGAACCAGCCTTCCAGCCACTGGACGCCCTCGACGTCGAGGTAGTTTGTCGGTTCATCCAGCAGCAGCACATCCGGTGCCTGCAGCAGGATCTTGGCCAGCGCGGCGCGGTTCCGCCAGCCGCCGGAGAGCGCGTCGATGGGACAGGTCCGGTGCGCTTCGCTGAACCCCAGGGTGGTCAGCGCGGCGTCGATCCGGCGCGGGTAGTCCCACCCGTCCTGGTGGTCCATGGCTTCGAAAAGCTCAGCCTGGCGGCGGATGAGCTTGTCCATGGTCTTCTCATCCGGGTCGGCTCCCAGTGCCTCGTCGATCGAAGCCAGCTCCGCCTCGATCCCCTGAATCTCAGTGAAGAGCCCGTTCAGGACTTCCGTGACGGTGGAGTCCCCGGCCAGTTCGGAGAACTGGGAAAAGTACCCGATCTTTAGGCCGTCGTCCACGCTGACGGTGCCGGAGTCCGGCTCCAGCTGCTGCAGGATGAGCTTGAGCAGGGTGGATTTGCCGGAGCCGTTCTTGCCGATCAGGCCCACCCGGTCCTTTGGCTCCAGCCGGAAGAACACCTCGCGGAGGATCTGGTTCTTTTCGAAGCCAACGTTGACGTCCTGCAGCCTGATCAGGCTCATTCGGGTGTGTCCTCTCGGGAAGTAAGCAAGCCACTAATCCTATCGGTCCGGGCCTGTGCCCTGTTCCCGCACAGGGCGGCCGACGCATACTGAAGGCGATACGACCGCTCTCTGGAGGTGCCTCAATGGTGCAGGCAACAACACTGGTTACCGGTCTGGGGATGGGGGAATCCGCGCGCTGGCACTCCGGTGAGTTCTACTTCGCGGACTGGACCGCCGGGACAATTTCCGCCCTGGATGCCGCCGGCAATGTCCGCCGGGTGGCGGGAGTCCCGTCATTTCCAATCACGTTCGACTGGCTGCCGGACGGACGCATGACCGTGGTCTCCGGTTCAGACGGCACAGTGCTGGTGGAGGTTCCACGGGCCGGGCTGGTTCCGATGGCCAGCCTGCGCAGCCTGTCTCCGCACCCGTGGAATGAGATTGCCGTGCACCCCTCCGGCAACATCTACGTCAACGGAATCGGCCAGGACTATGCCGGAGCACCGCAGGAGAACGGGCTAATCGCCCTGATCCGGCCGGACGGATCCATCCAGCCGGTGGCAGGCAACCTCGCGTTTCCCAATGGAATGCTGGTCTCTGCCGACGGACGGTCCCTGGTGGTGGCCGAGTCCAACGCCGGGCGGCTGACGTCCTTTGAGATCCTGCCGGACGGCACCCTTGCCCCGTCCCGGACGTGGGCCACCATCGAGGGCAGCGCTCCGGACGGAATCAGCTGGGACGGCAGCGGCGGCATCTGGTTCGCTGAGGTTCCCGGTGAGCGTTGCGTCCAGGTCCAGGAAGGCGGCGAAGTACTGCAGACAGTGCAGCTGGATGACGGCTGTTTCTCCTGCGCCGCCGGCGGGGACGACGGCGGCCTGCTGTTCATGATGACGGCGCAGTGGCCGCAGGCGATGGATCCCGGCTGGGAAAAGACCGGCCGGGTCATGGTGCAGCGGGTTCGGCCGCCGGTGGTTCCCTAGCCGGACTGGGTTACCGCGGCGGACTGGGTTACCGCGGCGGCCTGCGCGCGGAGCTTCGCGATCGCTTCGTTGGGGTCCGGTGTCCCGTAGACCGCTGATCCGGCTACAAAGACGTTGGCACCGGCCTCGGCGGCACGTTCGATCGTGTCCGGGGCAATCCCGCCGTCCACCTGGATGGCGATCGGCAGGCCGGATCCGCGGACAGCCTCAGCAGCCCGGCGGATCTTGGGCAGGGTCACGTCCAGGAACTTCTGCCCGCCGAAGCCGGGTTCAACCGTCATGATCAGCAGCATGTCCAGCTCGGGGAACATGTCCAGGTACGGTTCCACCGGCGTGGCCGGCTTCAGTGCCATTCCCGCCTTGGCTCCGCGGTCGCGCAGTTCCCTTGCAAGCCGGATCGGGGCGGCGGCCGCTTCAACATGGAAGGTCACGGAGGCCAGGCCGGCTTCGGCGTAGGCCGGAGCCCAGCGGTCGGCGTCGGCGATCATCAGGTGCGCGTCCAGCGGCAGCCTGCTGACTTCCTGGATCCGCTTCACCACGGGCAGCCCGATAGTCAGGTTCGGGACGAAGTGGTTATCCATAACGTCCACGTGCACGGCGTCGGCGCCGCTGATGCGTTCCAGCTCAGCTTCCAGGTTCACGAAGTCGGCGGACAGGATGCTCGGGTTGATGCAGCAGTTGCTCACGGTGCTCTCCTAGGTCAGATCTTCCGGCGGATCAGGGCCAGGAACATCGCATCGGTCTGGTGAATGTGCGGCCACAGCTGTGCTGTTGACTCATGGCCGGCTTCGAGGGAACCGGTCAGGCTGACCGCGTCCAGGGCGGCACCGGCGTCGAGCAGTTCCAAATCGTTGCGCTTGCGCAGCACGTCCGCAACTACGGCCTTGGTTTCGGCCGGGTGCGGCGAGCAGGTCACGTAGGCCACTACGCCCCCGGGCTTCACGGCATCCACGGCTGTGGTCAGCAGTTCGCGCTGCAGCGAACCCAGGTCCCCGACGTCGCCGGGCTGGCGGCGCCAGCGCGATTCCGGGCGGCGGCGCAGGGCGCCGAGGCCGGTACAGGGTGCGTCCACCAGAATGCGGTCGAATGTCTCCGGGTAATCTTCGGCCACGGTGCGGCCGTCTCCGGTGCGGACGTTCCAGGTCTCCCCCGGAACGGCTTCCAGTGCCTGGCGGACCAGCTGCGCCCGGTGCGGGGCCGGCTCATTTGCCAGGATGACCGCACCCTTTTCGTGCGCGAGGGCTGCCAGCAGGGCTGCCTTTCCACCGGGGCCGGCGCACATGTCCAGCCACTTCTCCACGCCGTCCTCGTCTGGTTCAACGCCGTCGAGGTCAAGCTCGGCCAGGGCACGGGCCACCAGCTGGGATCCGGCGTCCTGCACACGGGTGGTGCCGGCGCGCACGGATTCAAGGCGGCCCACATCCCCTGCGGCGAACAGTGCGGAGTCCCGGACCAGTTCGCCGTCGACTGCGCCGGCTTCACGCGCCTCGTCGAGGCTGCCGAGTCCGGGCAGTGCGACCAGGTTCACCACCGGTGCATCGTTGTCAGCCTGGAGCAGGTCGGTGATCTCGTCAACGCTGCGTCCGTGAGCCACGAGTGACTGGCGCAGGGCCCGCACAATCCACTCGGGGTGGCTGTATTCGATGGCCGACCGCTTCACGGCGTCCGGTTCGCCCTCCGTCAGCAGCGCGGTCCACTCGTCCAGGTTCCGCGCCGCAACCTTGCGCAGCACCGCGTTGATGAGCGCGGACGGGCCGGCGCCGATCACGGCACGGGCCAGGCCCACGGTCTGGTCAAGGGCTGCGTGGGCGGGCACGCGCATGGCCAGGAGCTGGTGCGCACCGATCCGCAGTGCATCCAGTACTGCCGGATCGAGTCTCTCAAGCGGGCGGTCCACGCAGCGGGCCAGGATGGCGTCGTAGATGCCCTGTCCGCGCAGTGCACCGTAGGCGAGCTCGGTGGCGAACCCGGCGTCGCGCTTGTCCAGCCGGTGTTTGCGGATGCTCTTGGGCAGCACGAGGTTGGCGTAGGCGTCCTCGCCGGAGACGGCGCGGAGCACTTCGAAGGCAACCAGGCGCGCCGGGTCAGCGGCGCGGGTGCGCTGCGACGGGGCAGCCGTTGTCCGGCTGCGGACGGACGGGCGGCTGCGCTGGTGCCCCTTGGCGTTGCGGTCGCTGCTGCTCACTTAAAAACCACGTCCTCACGCTGGCCCAGTCCGCGGGCCCAGTCGGCCCCGGACATCATTTTCTTTCCTGCGGGCTGGACCCGCTGCAGTTCCAGTGCACTGCTGCCCGTGCCCACCAGGGCAACGGCAGCGCTGCCGGATCCCAGCCGCACCTGGCCGGGTGCCAGATCGGTAACATCCGGACGCGGAACCGCCGCACCGATCTTGAACCGGGCTCCGTCCCACGTGGTCCAGGCACCCGGTTCCGGGGTGACCCCGTTGATCCGGCGGCGCAGGGCCAGTGCCGGCTGCTGCCAGTCCAGGTGACCGTCTTCGATGGTCAGCTTGGGCGCCAGGCTAACTTCCCCGCTCTGCGGAACCGGAACGGCACGGCCGGCCTGGATCGCCGCAAGGGTCTGGGCCAGCAGCACAGCCCCGCTGTGCGAGAGACGTTCCAGCAGTTCCCCGCTGGTCAGGGCAGGATCCACGCTCTCGGTGAGCTGTCCGAAGACCGGTCCGGTATCCAGGCCCTTTTCCAGCAGGAAGGTGCTGGCACCGGTGATCTCGTCCCCGGCAATAACGGAGTGCTGCACCGGTGCGGCGCCGCGCCAGGCCGGCAGCAGGGAGAAATGAAGGTTGATCCAGCCGTGGGCCGGAATGGAAAGCGCCCGTTCGGGGATCAGTGCACCGTAGGCCACGATCGCGGCAGCATCGGGGGCCAGGGCAGAGATGGCGGTGACGGCGTCGTCGTCAATCCTGTCCGCCTTGATAATCGGAAGACCCAGTTCCTCCGCCCGCGCCGCAACCGGCGACGGAGTCAGGATCCGTTTGCGGCCCAGCGGTGCGTCGGGCCGGGTCAGGACGCCGACGACGTCGAATCCTGCCTCCAGCAGGGCGTTCAGGGAGGGGACGGCGACGGCCGGGGTTCCGGCGAAGAGTACGCGCATGTGCTGTCGCTACGCTCCCGTGCTCTGTCCGAAGGTGCCGAAGCTGGAGCCCACGCTCTGGGCGCGCTGGGTGACAGTGCGCTCGGCAATTGCGTCGTAGTCGGCCATACGGATGGCACGGAGTGCGGCCTTGCGCTCCTCGCCCTTGAGCCGGTCGATGAACAGCACACCGTCCAGGTGATCGGTCTCGTGCTGGAACGCGCGGGCCAGCATGCCTTCGCCTTCCACCGTGACGGGGTTTCCGTCCTTGTCCTGGCCGGTGACGCGGGTCCAGCGGCGGCGCGGCACCGGGTAGCCCAGGCCGGGGATGGACAGGCAGCCTTCCACCTGGTCCTCCTGGAAGTCCTCGCTGAGCTCCAGCACAGGGTTCACCACGTGGCCGGACACGCCGTCGATCCGGTATGTGAACACACGGAGGCTGACACCTACCTGCGGGGCGGCCAGGCCGGCGCCTTCGACGTCGTCCATGGTCTCTTCCATGTCCGCTACCAGCTTGGCGAGTTCCGGACCGAAGTCCGTGACTTCCTCGGCACGGGTCCTCAGGACGGGGTCGCCGATGATCCGAATCGTCAGGATTGCCATCTGGAATGTGTTCCTTACTCTCGCGAAGTGCTAAGTCTGGGGCAGAAAGCCCGGTTACCAGTCTAGTTGGAAGCGGGCTGACCGGCAGCGACAGCGTGCGAACCGGCTGCCTGCACCGGCGGCGGGGCAATCGGAAGCAGCGCACGCCCGGCGGCAGCGGCGTCGTAGCTCCTCTGCCAGAGCCTGCGGAGCGCGCAGAACTTGTACCAGTGCTGCGGCAGGACTTCCGGGTTGGCGCGCATGGGACGCACTTCCGTCTGTCCCACGGCAACTCCCAGCAGGACCGGGCTCTGTCCGTAGGCCCACGGCTGCCACGTGCCCGCGGCGGCGTCAACAAGTGACTCCTCGGCCTTCATGCCGGCCACCAGCTGCATGACCACCTTGTCATCAAGCGGCTTGACCTGACCGTCGCGGTCCGTGTTCTTGGTCTTGTAGTCGATCAGGCAGAGCCGCCCGCCGATTTTGGCGACCAGGTCCAGGGTTCCGGCGTAGCCCAGCTCGTGGTTCCAGATGGTGATCTCTGCCGCGACCGGTTCCACCTGGTAAAGCTGCCACCACTCGTCGAAGCGGTCCGCGAACTGGTGTTCCCCGTGCTCGGCCAGCGCTGAGCGTGCCTCCGCGACCTGATGCGGCTGATCCAGTGCACGCAGGGCGACCTGCTCACAGTAGTAGTGCACGCGGGTTCCGCGTTCTGCCGCGGCGTCGCGGTAGCGCTCGGAGGCTCGGGAGGCTTCCTGGACAATGGTGCGCAGCTGTGAGGAGTTGCCGATCGCCGCCGGCAGGCCCGGGTGCTTAACGACGGCGCTGGCCGCCATATAGCTGTGCCAGCCGTCCAGTGAAGTGCTGCCCTGGGCAATGACCGTGGTGATGGACGGAACCGCCGGGGCTTCGGTGAGGGAGCGCGAGTACATGCGTCCGAACTCTGTTGCATGGGCCAGTGCTGGTGCAGTCATATAAACAGTCTGCCATCCGGCACTGACACCGGGGACGCACGGCGGCTGGCGCCCGGGTGTGTGCCGATGTGGACCTGCACTTTCACGACAGGGGGGCCGCGCCCGAGGACAATCTCCCGTACCGGCGCATCCGGTCGGGGGCGTGGGAACCGCTCCTTGCGGACAGTTCAGCAAACTGACCGCGTACCGCCTCGCCCAGCCGCCGGCAGAAGGCTTCCGCTTCCCGGGCGGCGTCAGGCAGTTCGGGCACCACAACGTCGACGATCCCTGCCGCAAGCAGGTCCGGTGCTGCGATGCGCTGCTGGTGTGCCATCTCGGCGGCCCGGGCCGGGGTGCGGTGCATGATCACGGAGGCGCCTTCCAGTGGCAGCGGTGAGAGCCACGCATGCTCGGCTGCTATGACCCGGTTGGCCGGCAGGAGCGCGAGGGCGCCTCCACCGCATCCCTGTCCCAGCAGCACGGCTACCGACGGAGCATCGAGGGTGAGAAGGTCCGCCACGCAGCGTGCTATCTCCCCCGCCAGGCCTCCCTCCTCCGCCTGCCGGGACAACGCGGCGCCCGGCGTGTCGATGACCGTCAGCAGGGGAAGTCCCAGCTCCTGGGCCAGACGCATGCCGCGCCGGGCGACCCGGAATGCCTCCGGACCCAGCGGGCGCCGCAGCTGTCCCAGCCGGTCCTGCCCCAGCACCACGCAGCCGGTACCGCCAACATTGGCCAGTGCAAGCAGGAGCCCGGACGCTGCTTCTCCCTGTCCGGTACCGTTCAGCGGCACCACATCGTCTGCCGCGTACTGCAGGAATCTGGCCGCCCCCGGCCGTCTACGGTCGCGGGATTTCAACACCGAGTCCCACGGGTCGGCCGGGGGCGGGATGAACCTTGCCTGCGGGACACGCTTAGTCGCGGGAGCGGGTGAGAGCACCCGCAGCGCCCGGTCCAGCAGCTCGGGGAGGTCCTTTGCCGGCACGACGCCGTCCACGATCCCGCGTTCAAAAAGGTGTTCGGCCGTCTGGACCCCGGCGGGAAAGGGTTCCCCGTGGAGCGCTTCGTAGACCTTGGGCCCTAGGAAACCGAGCAAGGCACCTGGCTCGGCTATAGTCAGGTGCCCCAGGGAACCCCAGGAGGCCATTACCCCTCCAGTGGTGGGGTTTCGCAGGTACACCAGATAGGGCAGGCCCGCCGCCTTGTGGCGGGTTACCGCCGCAGTAATCGCAACCATCTCCACGAAGGCAGGCGTTCCCTCCTGCATCCGCGTACCCCCGGAAGAAGGTGCCGCAAGCATGGGCAGCCCTTCCCGGGTGGCCCGCTCGAGTGCAGCCACCAGCCGCCCCGCGGCCGCTTGTCCAATCGATCCGCCCAGGAACCCGAACTCAGAAACGGCCACCGCGACACGCCGGCCGCGCACGGTCCCCTCACCGGTGAGCAGGGACTCATCCGTCCCGGAACGGACTGCCGCCTCGGCAAGTTGGCCAGCATAGGCCGCGGTCACATCACCCTGCGGCACCGCCTCATCCCATGATCGAAAGGATCCGTCGTCGAGCACCACCGCAATCAGATCGGCAGCCCTCAGCTTTTCCGCGGCGAGGATCATCGTTATGCAGCCCCTGAGCTGGTTGCCGTGACTGCCGGCTGCGTATTGCCGGTGATCTCACGGTGCAGCATGGTTTCCACCATGTGGGCACTCTTCCAGCCGTGCTCAGTCTGCACGAAGCGGTGATCGTAGTACCCGTAGTGGTGCGCGGTGCCCTCGACCCCGGGAAGGACGCAGGGGTTGTGGAAAAAAGCCCGCACCTGGCATTCGTCGCCTTCGAACCGGAAGCTGGTGTTGGTGATGTAGTGCTGCGTCCAGGAAATATCCCGGAACACGGGCTCGAAAGTCGCAACGATCTCCGCCGGAGTGCCGCGCAGCGGCAGGGAGGCGGTGTAGTCAATGTCTGCGTCCGCGGTGAAGACGGATTTGTAGAGTTCCCAGTCCCCGGAATCCACGCCATTGGCGTAGTTCGCCAGCTGCTGCTGGATTTCCAGCCGTGCAGAAGCTTCAGTCAGTTCCATCGGTGCACTCCTTTGTGTTTTGGCGCTGATTGGGGCAAACTTACTCAGCGGCGGCCCGGAGCACAATACCTTTGGACCAAATCTTTGTTCCGTGATTGTATATGTGGAGGACTACTCCAAAAACCTCCGGGCAGTTCACCGGCTACCCGTGAACTGCCTGGTCGTGCGATAAAATCTGCCCCAGGCATAAACAACCCAGCCGATGCCCACCCGGGTCCCGCTGTATCAAGGCGGGCATCCAACCTAGTGAGGACCCAGATGCCGAGCGAAGCCGCCACCAGCGACACCCACCAGCAGGTTAGCGCCCGTGCTGAGGAGATCCGGGCTGCCGCCGGGACGCTCTTCGCTTCTAAGGGCTACGCAGCAACCACGATGAATGACATTGGCAAGGCTGCAGGAATCCTGCCCGGCAGTGTCTACCACCATTTCGCAGCCAAAGAAGCGATCGCCATTGAGCTCTCCGAGGCCTTCCACGCTGCGCTGCTGGAAGTTGCGCTCCAGTCCCGGCGTCCCGAGCGTATGGCCCTGCCTCCCGAGGAACGCCTGCACCAGCTCGTGACCGACGTGGCCACCGTTGGCAGAGCGCATGCTCCGGCGTTGGGCCTGCGGGTGTTCGAAGCACCGACCGTTGGCTCCGAGCGGTTCCATGCAGCTGTCAACCGCCGTCCGGCCGCGCTCTACAAGGTGTGGCGCGCGGTAATCGATGAGGTCGGCGCACTGGCACCCGACGGTGCCATGGACCGCGAAATGCTCGCTTATGCGCTGCAGGGCCTCTCAGTCACACCCGGTTCCACCGCCGTCGACAACCGGGGCGTGGAGCAGACCTCCCGGACTCTGTGCGACCTGCTGCTTCACGGAGTAGTCCTGGACTGCCCGGACAATGCCACACTGGACGCTTCGGCCCCGCTGGCAGCCGTCAAGGGTGTCATAGCCCGGCAGGTCCAACCGGATTTCGGAGATGAAACCCGTACGGAGATCATCACCGCCGCACGCCACGAGTTTGCGCGGCGAGGTTACGATGCCACGACAATTCGGGATATAGCCGACGCTGCGGGCGTCAGGATGGGAACGCTGTACAGGCGGATCGATTCCAAGGCCTCGATCTTCGCCGAAATCGTGGACAACTACGATGATCGCCTCGATACCCTGCTGCGGACGGCGCTCACCACCCAGGCGCAGTCGGAAGCCGAAACCCTGGACGCCCTCGCCTTCGGCATTGCGCACGCAGCCCGGCAATACAAGGATGAGGCACGCATGATGTCCCTGATCTGGAACCGGCAGCAGGAGTCCCAGGACTCGGTGAGACTTTACCTCGCGCGTACGCAGGAACGCCTGCAGCTGCTTTCCAATACCCTTGGAGCGGGGCAGGAAGAGGACCGTATCCGGAAGCTGGCTTCCCCTGACGTCCTCGCCGGCTATGTGCGCAGCATTATGTGGAACGCACCGCGCTACGAACGCAGCAGCCGCCGCCGCATCCACTCATTCATTCGCGAGCACCTGCTCCGGGGTGCACTCACCACCAGGTGAACACACCCCGGGCAGGTCTCAGGCTCCGTAGCCAGCGAGGTCTGCCGCGAAATCCGCGGCTTCCAGGCGCTTTCGTATCACGCCCAGGAACCGCCCCGCGTCAGCTCCGTCGATCAAGCGGTGGTCATAGGTCAGCGGCAGGGAGCAGACCGAACGGATCTCAATCCGCTCCACCCCTGAGCTGTCCAGCACTGCCCGCGGCCGGCGGACGACGGCGCCGGTCCCCAGAATGGCAACCTCCGGATAATTGATGATCGGAGTGTCAGTGAGGGATCCTGCACCGCCTATGTTCGAGACCGTGATGGTGCTGCCCGTGAGATCGTCCGGGCCCGCCCGGCCGCCGCGGACCTTGGCCGCAGCTTCGGCAATACCGCGGGCAATCTCCGGAACGCTCATCCCTTGGACGTCCCGGAGGACCGGGACAACCAGCCCACGCGGGGTATCCACAGCGATCCCCACCTGTACGCCATCGTGGTACGTGACGTGGGTTCCAGACTCATCTATGGACGCGTTGAACTGCGGAAACTCCAGACACGCCTCCACCAGGGAGCGCACGAAGAAGGGAAGGTAAGAGAGCGAAATGCCCTCAGCTTCCCGGAACTGCCCCTTCACGCGGTTCCGCACCTCCGAGATCCCCGATACATCAACCTCCTGGACAGCTGTGAGCTGCGCACCGATGCGCAGTGATTCACTCATGCGGGCGGCGATAATCCGGCGCATCCGCGTGAGCTTCACGGTACTGCCGGGAAGCGGCGCCTCCGGCCCCCGAATCCGGTTGCCCGAAGCGCTTGCCTGTGCCGTCACCGGTTACTCGATCTCCGCTACGACCGTGCCCACCGGATACGTAGCCCCCTCCGCGGCTTTGATCCGCAGGATTCCGTCGATGGGCGACTCGACGTCAGTGGATGACTTGTCGCTTTCCAGCAGGTACAGCGGGTCGCCGGCCTTGACCTCGGCACCTTCCTCTGCAAACCATTCGGCTATCTCGCCCTCTTGCATGGTGACCCCCAGCTGCGGGATCTTTACCTCGGTTGCCATGTGCCTTCCTTCATTACTGGTAGATATTCGGGTGCCGCTAATCTCGTCCTGCGGGTGGCAGGTCAATCGGCGAGTGGTGCTTCGGGCAGCGGGTAACGGCTGGTAACGGCCAGGAGAAGTGCCTGATCCCCCGTTGCCGGATAGCCCATCAGCTGCTCCTCTGACCGGCGGACGCCCAGCAGCCGGAAGAGCTCCCAGTCACTGGGCAGCTCCACCTCGCACTTGACTTCCGGCCCGCCGAACAGCGCTTGGGATGTAGGAGTTTTCAGCAGCAGTCCCTCCTCGCCTACCAGCCCCAGGTACCGCACCCACGCAACCATGGCCGAAAGCGCCGCTTCGAGCCCGGCCGTGTGGTCCACATATTCGGCCCCCAGCGCCGCCCGCACATCGTGTTCGTGTGTCACCACATCCACCACGAGGGGCCCGGAGGGCTGGCCGGCAAACATTTGGGCCAGCGGCTCAAGCAGGTTTTCCCACTCAGCCGTGATCTCCTCGATCGTGTGGTCGGCCCGCGCGGCAACCTCCCGGTCGATGGTGGCCTGAACGTCATCCCCCCAGCCGAGCCGGTTGACCGAGATATGTGCAACGCTGGTCAGGTGAGCGACCACGTTCCGCACGCTCCAGGCCGGACTGGCCGGGACAATAACGTCTGCCCGGTCTTCCCCCGCCTTGCGCGCTACCGAGATGAGCCGGGCAGCTCCATCCAAATACGCCTGGAGCATTTCCTCGTTGCTCGGCGCCTTATCGAGCACCGGGTCCGGGAGTTGAACACTCATGTCGTGCCTTCCAATCGTTGGGGTCGGTGGGTCAGAACAGGGAACGAACGGCTTGTTCAATACGGCCGGCATGCGGCAGGTACTCCGCTTCCAGGTTCCGGGCATACGGCACCGGAGTTTCGGCGGCACCGACCCTGCGGACCGGTCCGGCAAGTTCGCCGAAGAGCTCTTCTGCAATGGTCGAGGCCAGCTCGGCGCCGTAGCCGCCGCGGCGCACGGCCTCATGCACAATGACAGCGCGCTTGGTGCCGGCCACAGCATTGAGCAGGCCTTCGCGGTCCAGCGGGACCAGGGTGCGAAGGTCAATGACTTCTGCGCTGATCCCGTCCGCCTCCAGCGTCTGGGCAACACCAAGGCAGTCATGCACCTGGCGCCCCCAGCTGACCAGGGTGACGTCGGTGCCTTCGCGGGCCCTCCGCAGCTTGCCCAGCGGAACCCGGTAGTCACCGGCGGGCACATGGCCCTTCTGGGTGTAGTAGAGCATGAACATCTCCACGAAGACGACCGGATCGTCGTCGAAGATCGAGGAGAGCAGCAGCCCCTTGGCATCCGCCGGAGTCGAAGGGATGACCACCTTGAGTCCCGGCGTATGCGTAAGCTGTCCTTCCAGCATGTCCGAATGCTGCGCGCCGAAACCGCCGCCGGCGCCGGTAGTCGTCCGAACCACCAGGGGGACCTTGGTCTGGCCGCCGGACATGTAGCGCAGTTTCGCGGCATGGTTGATCAGCTGGTCGGAGGCCACTGCCAGGAAGTTCATCAGCATGATCTCGGCTACGGGACGCATTCCCGTGATCGCGGCGCCAACGGCAGCACCCATGATGGCCTGCTCCGAGATCGGCGTCGGGCGGACCCGGTCCAGGCCAAACTTCGTGGACAGGCCCTTGTGGATCTTGAAGCCGCCGCCGGCCGGGTCCTGAATATCTTCGCCGAGCTCAAAGACGCTCTCGTCTATCGTCATCGCTACGTCGAGTGCTTCATTGATGGCCTGGACCATTCCGAGGATCCGCTCCTGCGGGGTATCGCCGGTAGTTTCTGGTGCCTGCGCTTGGGTGGTCATGTCTCCTCTTTCAGACGAGGTCGGTGTAGAGCTCGGACAGGTCGGGCTGGGGGCTGGCTTCGGCAAACGCAAAAGCGTCGTCGATCTCCGCACGGTGTTCCGCCTCAATGGCGGCAAGCTGCTCTTCCGTGGCAATGCCCTCAGCGAGCAGACGCTGCCGCAGGGCCGGCACCGGGTCCGCTGCTTCTGCCGCGGAGAACTCTTCCGCCGGCATGTAATCCATCGGGTCCTGCGGCGTGTGGCCGCGGAAACGGTAGGTGTTGGCTTCGATCAGCGTCGGTCCGCCGCCGGTGCGGGCTGCCGCTACCGCCTGGCGAGCGGCCTCATACATCTCCACCGGATCGTTGCCGTCCACATGGAACGCCCGCATGGAATACCCGATGGCGCGGTCGGTGACCTTGGCTGCTGAGGTGCCGAGCACGTATGCGGTGTATTCGGCGTACTGGTTGTTCTGGCAGACGAAGATGACCGGCAGGTTCCAGACCGACGCCAGGTTCATGGCTTCATGAAAGGCCCCGATATTCGTGGCACCGTCCCCGAAGTTCACAACCGTGACCTGGTCGGTGCCGCGCATCTGGGCCGAAAGGGCCACGCCGTTGGCGATCGGCAGCCCGGAACCGACGACGCCGGTGGTAACAATCAGTCCGGACTCCGGATGGGTAACGTGCATGGGTCCGCCCTTGCCCTTGCAGGTCCCTCCCACACGCCCAAAGAACTCGGCAGTAAGTTCGCGAAGCGGCACGCCTTTGGCAATCTGGTCATGGATCCCCCGGTAGATCGTGAGGACGTAGTCCTCCCGGGTGAGCACCTGGGCGATGGCAGAGGGGATGATTTCCTGACCGCGGGGAGAGTAGTACATTCCCGTGGCTTTGCCGGTATTGAGCATCATGATGTAGGTGTCGTCGTACATCTTGATTTTTGATGCTGTCTTGTAGATCTCCAAGAGGACCTTGGGATCAATGTCTGTGGACGGATCCACCTCAAGCGTTACGGTCATGGTCTGCCTGCTCCTGTCGAATTCTGCTCTGGCGCGGGTGCGCCCGTGGGACGTGTAGAGCTCTCCGCCCCGCCGGAGGCCGGCGGGACTCCCAGCCAACCGCAATGCGGAACAATTATTTGGTTTTCTGAACCTATTCGAGAGCCCGGTGTGTGTCAAGCATCACATTTGCCGGAAGCGGTCCGTGACGGCCCGCATACCGGTCAGACAGCAATGCCGATGAGCTTGGTATCGAGATACTCGTCGATGCCCTCGTAGCCGCCTTCTCGTCCCAACCCGCTGGCCTTCACACCGCCGAAGGGTGCGGAGGCGGAGGTCGGGTTGATGTCATTGACGCCCACCATGCCGAAGCGCAGCTTTTCCGTCACCCGAATCGCGGTCGAGAGGTCATTCGTGTAGACGTAGGCGGCCAGACCGTAGTCCGTGTCGTTTGCCTTGGCAATCACTTCATCTTCATCGTCGAACGGCATCACGGCCGCCACGGGCCCGAAGGTCTCCTCGTAGGAGATCAGCATCTCCGGCGTCACATCGGCCAGGACGGTGGGGGCAAAAAACGTCTTCCCGTCCAAGCCGTCCACCTCCATCCTTTTGCCGCCAACCGTCAGCCGGGCCCCTTTCTCCAGCGCGTCAAGGACCTGGGACTCCATTTTGGTGACTGCGCGCTCGTTGATCAGCGGACCTACAGAGACGCCGGGACTCTCACCGGCTCCCACCTTCAGTGCCCGAACCCGCTCGGTCAGCGTGTCCACGAATTTCTCGTAGTGCGAGCGGTGGACGTAGATGCGGTTCGGACTGATGCAGGCCTGCCCGGCGTTAAGGAACTTCACGAGTGCAGCTCCCTTGGCAGCCCGGACTGGGTCCGCATCAGCAAAAACAATGAACGGGGCGTGGCCGCCCAGTTCCATTGAGACCCGCTTCAGGCTTCCGGCGGCTTTGGCGGCAAGCTGCTTTCCAATGGCCGTGGATCCGGTGAAGGTCAGCTTCCGAACCTGAGGCGACTCCACCATGGTGTCCCCCACCGCGGCGGCGCGGCTGGAGGTCACCATGTTCAGCACCCCTGCCGGCACTCCGGCTTCTAGGAGGACTTCCATGGTTGCCACGGCGCAGAGCGGCGTAAGCGCCGCCGGCTTAAGCACAGAGGTGCAGCCGGCGGCCAGGGCAGGAGCCAGCTTGCGGGTGAGCATGGAAATCGGATAGTTCCACGGCGTAATGGCCGCCACCACTCCCACGGGCTGGCGCATGGTGATGAAGCGCTGATCGGCGCGGGCGGAAGGCACCGCCACTCCCCCGATCCGCTTGGCTTCCTCAGCAAACCAAGCCAGGAAGTCTGCCGCGTAGCCAACTTCGTTCATTGCTGCCTTGATCGGCTTGCCCTGCTCGCTGGTCATCAGGGCGGCCAGTTCCTTTTGCCTGATGCGCATGATCCGTTCCGCCTCGGCAAGAACCGCCGAACGCTGGTGCGCCGTTGTACCGGCCCAGGAATCGAAGGCGGCAGCGGCAGCAGCGATGGCCGCAGCGGTGTCCTCCGCGCCGCCGTCCGAAGCCCTGCCGATCACGGCTCCTGTCGCCGGATCGGTCACGGGGAACGTGGAGTGGCTGAGCGACTCGCGCCACTCACCGTCAATCAGGATGGTGCGGGCGGGGTTCTTGGTCACCAGGAGTGTCATCAGGCGTGGGTCCTTTCAGGAAGGGGCGCGGTTTCGGTTGCCAGGGGCGGTTCCTGGACCAGGCACAGCGCATCGACGGCCGCGAATCCGTGGTCCGTAACGACGAGTGGGTTAATATCCAAGGATCCGAGCCAGGCCGTACTGCCGGCGGCGAAGTCACCAACCCGCTTGATCAGCTGTGCAAGCTGGTCAAGATGCCAGGGCGGCTGTCCGCGGAATCCGTGCATCAGGCGGGCATCTTCGAATTCGGCGATGAGCTCCTCCGCTTCGGGCAGGGAAAAGGGCGCCATCCTGCCACCCACACGCTTCAGGACCTCGACCATCACACCGCCGATACCGAAGACCACCATCGGTCCCAGCTCGGTGACCTGGACTCCGATGAAGGCCTCTCCGCGGGCCTTGAGCATCGGCTGGACAGCTACCAGTCCGGGAAGCGCAGCGTTTTCCGCGATTTCCCGCATCCGCGCGACAGCCGCCGACAACTCGTTGGGTCCCACGCCGAGTTCCACAGCTCCGTGTTCGGTCCGGTGACCGACGTCGGCCAGCTTGACCACGTAGGGGCCGCTGAAGGCGGGAGCCGTGATGCAGGCGTCCACTGGCACCAGATGGTAGGGCGCCACTGGAATTCCCTGCGACCTGAGCAGCTCCATACCTGCAGCGAACGGCAGCATTGCCCCTTCAGGAGTGGCAATCGTCCCTGCTCCGGGCCGCGCGACGCTGACGACCTCGATCTCCGCGGCGTCCAGGCGAGCTCGGCGACGGGAAAACTCCCGCATGGTCTGCAGCCCGCGCAACGCGGCACGGGTTCCGTGGCCCACCGCGACGGCGTCGGAACCGGCAGTGATCTGCTGCGCCCAGTTCCCCAGCGCGCCCGAACAGTTCGAAAGCAGGAACGGCTTGCCGAACTTTTCCGCAGCGTCGACGTACTTCTGAAGGAAAGGCCCGGAATACGGGCTCTCGTCCTCATCCGCCATTGGGTGGATGTGCATCAGGGCATCCACCTCTTCGGACGTGGCATAGCGTTCCAGGATCTCATCCCAGTGCGGCATGCCCATCGGCGTAGCATCGAGCGGATTCGGCACGTGGACACCGGGAATCAGATCTTCAACCCAGCCGCGCAGGTGTTCCAGGGCCGGAACCTCGATCTGCTCATCCAGCGCAATGTCCATGGCCATGGACGCATAACCACCCGTCGACGTGATGATCGCAAGGTTGGACTCCGCCGCATGGTACTTCTCGCCCAGCTGGTCGATTACGGCCAGCCGGTCAATGAGCTCTTCAGGATCACGGGCCACACCGATACCGAGCTGGCGGAACGCTACGTCGTATACCCACGCATCACCGGTGAGGGCACCTGTGTGCGAGGCCGCCATTTCCTGGGTCCGCGGGCTCCTGGCCAGTTTCAGGGCGACGATTGGCTTGCCGGCCCTGATCGCCCGGCGCGCTGCGGCAAAGAAGGCCTCCGGCCGCCGGATCTTTTCGATCACAAGGCCGATCGCAGTCGTGTGCGGATCCTGCGCCAGGTAATCCACGTAGTCAGCCAGATCGGTAACCGCTTCATTCCCCGCGGAGATCACTACATTCAAGCCGACCTGCGGCCGGTCCCAGGCTGCCATAACGACGCCGCTGAGCAGTGCGCCGCTCTGGGACACCACTGACAGGCCGCCGGGACGTCGTTTGTGGTCGGCTGCAATCGTCAGGCTGATGCCCTTCGGCACGTTCGAATAGCCGAGGCCGTTGGGTCCGATCACGGGCATACCAGCGGATAATGCGGCGGTGCGGAGCCGCCCCTGAAGTCCGATTCCGGCCTCATCGCCCATTTCTGCGTATCCGCTGGAGACCAGCACAACGCCACCGACATCCAAAGCAGCTGCTTCCTCGACAACTCCTACCGCGATCGCCGCGCTGGTCACGCAGTAGACGGCATCCACCGGACCCTCAATATCCGAAAGTGACCGGAGCGTC
This sequence comes from Arthrobacter sp. 3Tela_A, assembly GCF_049311025.1. Lineage (NCBI taxonomy): Bacteria > Bacillati > Actinomycetota > Actinomycetes > Micrococcales > Micrococcaceae > Arthrobacter > Arthrobacter sp. 3Tela_A. The sequence goes on along the minus strand of NZ_JAXIOM010000001.1, from coordinate 119,221 downwards.
GGGTGGCCCAGTACGGTGTCATGTTTCGGGTTGACAAAGTGGATTGTGACGTCCGCCTTCAGCGTGGGCAGGAACGATTTCATCAGCGGTGCGCCGTCGCGGAGCCCCACGACTGCCACATTGCGCGGATTGAGCAGGCGGCCAAGGGCCTCCGACTGGCTGGTCATCGCAGTCCCCCCTGACGGGATTCCTCGCGCGGGCCGCCCGGTACATCCCAGGTGGTCCAGCGGAACAGGGCTCCGTGCGTGGTGGCCGGATCGGTGATCATGGTGTGCTCATCCCGTGCCAGCACAGTGATTCCCTTAGATTCGAAATAGGCCTGGGTCGCGTCGAGGTCCTGCACCCGGAAGGCAGCGGCGTGGTGGATCTCCCCGTTGGCTTCCATATCGGCGGCAGCCAGCGTCCCGCTGGTATTCGGTGTCGAAAGCTGAACGACGGTGTCCCCCACCAGCACATACACGTCATCCGTTCCGGTGAGTTTGGAACTGGATTTGAAGAGCAGTTCCCCGCCGAGGACACCGGTGTAGATGCCGGTGGCGCGGTCAAGGTCCTTGGTTAGGACGGTGGTGTAGGCCAGCCCCGGGGTCTTCACAGGATGATTTTCGATCCACCACCCCGGGTCGAAGTCTGTGCCGTTTCGCCGCGGATCCATAGCACCAACCTGACTGCCCTCGGGGTTGAAGAACTCCAGCTGGGTAACGGTGTCCTTAGGATGCGTCATGATTGCAGAGTTGGGACCCGGGCGTTCGCTGGTCATTCGTCCCCCCTCGACGAAAACCCGGATGCCCGCATCGGTGCAGCGCTGCCAGATTTCACCCGCGTCATCGGTGTACCAGGCGATCGAATGCCAATGGCTTCCGAACCGGTTGTAGAAGCGGCCCAGGGGCATAGCGTCCCAGCCCTCGACGCGGAAGGCTGGCGCCAGCGGTTCAATGACCGTGTCCCCAAGCAGGACCAGGGAGGCATCCCGCTTCTCACCGGGCATGTAGTTGTGGTCCAAAAACCCCCGCCGGACGCCAAAAACGTCGTCGTACCATGCCTCAAGTGCGGGGAGGTCGTCGGTCATATGAATGATGTGGAAGATCTGGCCGATGGCCATAAAGCCATCCCCTTTCTGAATAAATGAATAACCCGAAACAAATATTCGTTCCGCTATTGAAGAAACCTGCCCTGATCGGCGAGAGTTGTCAAGAACCCGCCAAGCCAGGCCACCTACAACCGCAAAGGAACCAGACAGCTATGAGCTCACTCATTACCGCCGAGATGCAGGCGGCCGTCGGGACGCAGATCGGACAGCAGGTGTCCTATCCCGTTTCGGCCTCGGACATACGCCGCTGGGCAACGGCCATCTACTGGCCTTCAGCACCGCCCGCAAAATACCTGAACACCGACGAAGCCGGACTCACCGCACCGGAAGACATGAACCCCTTCGCATGGGCAGCGCTTTCCACCGTCGCTCCCCCACAGGCCTCAGCAGTGCGGGGCCACGACCCCGACCGTACGGAGAAAAGCATCGGGATCAGCGGACCCGGCCTGAAGAAACAGCTCAACGGCGGCGTCAAGATCCGTTACGGCACGCCCATGCGTACCGGCGACACAATCACGTCGGTTCGCATCCTTGCCGGCTACGAGGAGCGGGAAGGCCGGCTGGGCCGGATGTTGTTTACGACCATGGCCGACACCTGGACAAACCAGGAGCAGCAACTGGTCAAGCGCACTGAACTCACCCTGATCCGATACTGACCCGAAGCGAGGAACAATGACCACCACGCCCTTACGCAATCCCGAGCTGCTCCCCGGACTCCAGATTCCGGAGTGGTCCAAGGACACCGGCTTGGACACCTGGAACCGATTCGCGGCCGTAAACGACGAGTTCGTAGCGATCCACATGGACGACGACGCCGGCAGAGCAGCCGGCATGCCGGGAGCCTTCGGCCAGGGGAATCTGCTGATTTCCTATCTCCACGCCGCAGTGCGTGACTGGATGGGCGATGCCGGCCGGATTCTGGAACTGTCAGCACAGTTTCGTAAACCCAACACGAGGGGCCCTATTACTTGCGGAGGGGTAATCACGGACGTAACCGAAACCGGTGCCGGCACCGAAGTACAGCTGCAGCTGTGGCTCAAGGACGCTGAGGGTACGGACCTTGCACCTGCAACCGCTTCGGTCCTCTTCCCCTAGAACGGGAACCGGAAGAAACGGCCGGCAGGATTCCCGGCCGGCCGTTCTTTCGTGCCCCGTCTCGACTCAGTCAGGTATTAGGGCAAGATGCGTCCAGCGCCGCTGTGCCCAATGCGGTTCGCCATTGACGTAGATCCGCTTGACCTGTCCGGGGCCAAAGCCGCTGAAACCTGGCTGCGCCGACACCCACCCCCCGGTTTCGAGGGGTTCAACCTCCAGCTGGAAACCCTTGTCATCCGCATCCGTTGTTACTGTCACAATTGGCATAATCTTCCTACCCGCCTCTCGCTGTGTTTCGTTTCTTTCCTTTGCTTTTGCCTGCCATAAGAAGCTCTCTCCCGGGCAGGCCCCCGGTTGCCCGGGCTACGCACCAGGCAGCCGCTCCCCACGGAATACGAGCTGCTGGACAGTGACGTCACCGGCAAGCTCGATCTGGCAGGCCAGACGGATTCCTTCGGCATCATTGTCATAGGAACGCTGAGCCACTCGCTTCAGCACCCGCTCTTCCTGCAGCCCCGGGACGGCTGGTGAGACGTGCTCTGCACCCGCCAAGATCCTTACGTGGCATCTGGAACAGGTCCCCTGACCGGCACAGACCGTGGGCCAGTCGTAACCTTCCCGATACGCAGCATCAAAAATCGTCTCGTTGTCACGGACTTCGATGACAACCCCGGCAGGTTCGACCCCCACTAGGGGAAACCGGGCGCCTGCCAGGGCAGCGCCGGCTTCCTTCAGCCGTGCATCTGTTCCCTGATGCCCTTCCATGGCCGGGTCAGACGTACTTGGCGAGCTCGCGGTCCAGCGCCTGGTGCCAGTTGATAATCAGGCGTTCAACGTCCACTCCAAGACGGACATATTCCAGCGCCGAAGACCGCAGGCCGGTTTGCATGCGCTCGATGTTGCTGGCGTCCTGCTGGACAAACCACAGTTCATCCCACGTCGGAGCGTCGTCGGCGCCGATCTGAGGCTTCTTGACCGGGGTTCCTGTCGGCGGAATCTCGAGGGCAAAGAAGTCATAGATGCACTTATTGGGGTCTGTCGGATGCGGACGGGACCTGTAGACCAATGCACAACCGAGCATCGCGACGCCGGTGAAGTTGGGAAACATGGACCAGTGGCCGGTGGTATCGGGATGCATGGGCGTCAGCTCAACACCGCGTTTGGCAGCATCAATATAGGCCCGCTTGAAGAACTCACTGAAGAACTCCTGAGCATCCGTCATCTCAAGCAGATCTTCCAGGATTGCGATGTAGTGGGCGTTGGTCTGCGACTGCGAACCCTCCCACATCACCTTCGCGCTCATGTAGAACTTCACAGCCGGAGTCATCTTTTCAGGATCCGCGAACATCTGGTCATCCTGCCCCGGAAGCTGCAGGATTCTCGGCGCACGTGAGTCAGTCCATCCATGCCCCTGCGGGTCCGTCCGGTAGTGCGCGTAGGCAAGGGCGTTGTAGTCCTCGTCGCGGAGAAAACCGGCCATTTCCGGATGGGCCTGCATTACGTGATAAGCCTCAAAGAAGGCTTCCTGGGCAACTTTCCAGTTGGCCTCAAATTCGATCTGGTGCCACCACGTAATGTGTGCCTTTTCGAATCCGTTGCCATCCAGCGGCCCCGCGATTCCGTGAATCGATTCCTCGAAAGGGGCGGCGTCGTTGTCGAGGTTGATCCAAACGAAACCCCAGCGAAGAGCTACCTGAACCTGGGGAAGGTCAACGTCCTCCTGCTTTATGGTCTCCTCACGGAAAGCATCCCTGGCATAGATATAGGTGTTCTTGCCCTCCAGGTTCCAGCGCCACCCATGGAAAGGGCACACCACTTGGTCTGCGCGGAACGTACCCGATCCACAGGCAATCGCAGTGCCGCGGTGGCGGCATGCGTTGTGGAATGCCTTGACACTGCCGTCCTTTTGGCGGATGACCATGATCGACTGGTCGAGGATCTTGTATTCCGTAAAGTCGCCCGGACGAGGGATCTCCGTCTCATGGCAGGCGAGCTGCCATGAGTGCTTCCAGAGATTCTTCTCGACCTCAAAAAACTCCTGGCTGTGGTACCGGGCTGTCGGGATCAGCAACTCGTCAACCACCCGGTACGGAACTTTCGACGTGTCGACCGCGTCATTGACAGCCGACTCGTTTTGAACACTTGTCATCTTTGCCTCTCCCTGCTTCCATCCCGGCCGGCGCCGGTCTTGAACTTACGGGCTGCTGCTCCGGCGGTCCGATGCCATCCGCTGTTGCGCCCGGCCCAATCCGTTCCCGGCGATGCTTCGCCGGATACGACAGACCATACGTGTGATTGGAATCACATGGAATACCTTTGGGCCAAATATTTGTTCCGATTTCTGGCTAAAAAAAGAAGGTCAGTCAGGGATGACCGGCTCATCACCCCACATGCGGGCGGGGGGAACCTCATCCACATCCGCAACTGTGACCGGCCTCGTGTACTGACGTTCCGGTCCGTCGATATCAAAGCTGCGGAACACCAGCCGGTCTCCCACCAGGGTGCCCACATAGGTGCCACCCTCTTCCGTGAAGACGCGGTCGCCGGCAATTCTGCCAACCATCCTCCCCGACGGCACCATCACCAAATTTCCGTCGTTAAGCAGCGGCCTGCCATTCTTCGTCCAAAGCTTCCTCACGGCACTCTCCTGTCGTTGGTGGTCAGTGGATGCATTCTTGCCCGTGTCCATAGACGCGGTCAACAACGCCATGCGATCATCTCGTCCATGGATGCGTGGCGTGACGGACCGGAGCACGCATCAGAATTCGCCCGCTCCGGCAGGCCACTGCAGATGCCGCCCGAACCCCCGTGGGACGACCCGCTGGCACCGGCCCTGGCTCTTATGCTCGCTATTCCGGCTCTACCTGGACACCTGCGGCAGGCACGCGCGGGCGCCCACCCGCTGCACACCACTCTTGAGTTCGGCAGCATCCACACCGTTGGCAGCCCCTTCGCCTCAGTTGCAACCAGACCCTACGGCCGACTGCCCCCCAGCGCCGGCGTAGCACTCCTGGACACCGCGGCACGCTTGTTCGGAACCAGGCTCGCAGCCATTCAGGACCCCGCCGCCAGCGTGGATCCTGCGGCGGCCGGACCAGTGACGCACCCTGCACGCCACGGACAGTCCCAAATGCGCATAGATGGCGTCGAGGTTGCCTGCATTTTTCTCCCCCACGGCGGCGTCTGGACTGCTCTGGCATATCTCCCGGCTGATGCTATCCCGTCCGCACCCGGATGGCCCGGCGCTCTGGTCACGGTCGCAGCACGCAGCATCCCGTTCCCTGATATCAATTTGGGCCATGTCACGGACCTGGAGCCATTCCGATCTCCGGCGAAAGACCACCGCACCTCAGCCCTGATGCCACCCCCTCCTCCGGCACCGCTCAACGAGATTGAGGAACTGATCCTTGCTGCCGTGCGTGAGAGTCCGATTACAGGACGGGGACCCGTGGAAGCACGCAACTGGATTATCGGCCTGCAGGCCCGCTGGCTGGCGGCAAACCAGACCCTAGTACGCTTCGGACGCCAGCCGGCAGCCAGTGCGGCGCGCACCCTCCTGGAACTGCTCGATCAGATGAAGACCCTGGCTTCCGCAGTTTCCTGGTGGCAGGAGGCAGGCCCGGATGCCGTAGCGGAAAGCACGCGCCACGCGGTATTTGGCAGCGACGTCGCGAGTCTGCAGGCACAGAGGCTGTGGGTCGCCACGCACGCAGACCCGGCAGTCAGGACGCAGTGGCTGGATGCGTGGGAGCGGTGGTACCGGCTTCGGCGCCGTCGCGCCCGGTAGCATCTGCCGCGTCGGGCGGTGCGGCCCCCGACAGGAGAGACCCCGTACATGCAAAGAGGCCCCTCGGGAGGGACCTCTTTGCGGACATAATCTGTGGGCGATACTGGGTTCGAACCAGTGACCTCTTCGGTGTGAACGAAGCGCGCTACCACTGCGCCAATCGCCCTTGCGGGAGTTGCCTTTGAACTGCTGCAACGTCTAAAGATGCTAGCCCACAATCGCCCCTCGTCAAAACCGGACACCGGCAACTCGCCGCAGGCAGCCCGATTGGACGAACTCCGATTCGTCCTATAGAGTTTTTCTTCGTTGGAAAGCGGCCGAACGCCGCATAAACGCCAACATGCGGACGTAGCTCAGCTGGCTAGAGCACCACCTTGCCAAGGTGGATGTCGCGGGTTCGAATCCCGTCGTCCGCTCGCAAGTCACTGTTTTTCCGGCCCTCAAAAGCTGGTCACGGTGGGGTGGCCGAGAGGCGAGGCAGCGGCCTGCAAAGCCGTATACGCGGGTTCGAATCCCGTCCCCACCTCCACGGTTACATGCAACACCCATTTATGGGCGCGATTGGCGCAGCGGTAGCGCGCTTCCCTGACACGGAAGAGGTCACTGGTTCGATCCCAGTATCGCGCACGAGGTTCAACACCTTGTGTCTCACACGAATGTTGGACATCCATTTGCGGACGTAGCTCAGCTGGCTAGAGCACCACCTTGCCAAGGTGGATGTCGCGGGTTCGAATCCCGTCGTCCGCTCTCCTGTACTGCAACGGCACCGGTTATCCTGAGCCAGGGCAGTATCAGGCGCGATTGGCGCAGCGGTAGCGCGCTTCCCTGACACGGAAGAGGTCACTGGTTCGATCCCAGTATCGCGCACGGACAACCCTGGTTGTCTTGTTTTGCGGACGTAGCTCAGCTGGCTAGAGCACCACCTTGCCAAGGTGGATGTCGCGGGTTCGAATCCCGTCGTCCGCTCGGATAAAAAAATACACGCAGAAGGAGCAGGCCAATACGGCCTGCTCCTTCTGCCTTAACCGCCCTCTGGCTGCTATCCCGCGTCGCTGGCCTGGCCTTGGCGATGTCCGTCAGTCGGCTTACTATTGGACGGAACGGGAAACGTCTGGTTTCCCCAGTGGAAGGAGGTGATCCGTGTCTGCATTTGACGAGCTCAAGGGCAAGGCCGGACTGCTGAAGGATAAGGCTGCCGAGTTTGTTGGGGAGAACTCCGACAAGGTCAAGGGCGGCATCGATAAGGCAGGGGACTTCGTCGATCAGAAAACCGGCGGAAAGTATTCTGACAAGATCGACGGTATCCAGGGCAAGGCCTCCGAAGCGGTAGATAATCTCGACCGCAAGCAGGGTCCCGACACTGGAAACCCGCCCGGACAGACTCCTCCGGCCGTCTAAAAGGCCCGAGCACGGCAAAAAGGCCCTGGTTCCGCTTGAGCGGGACCAGGGCCTTCGTCGTATTTGCCGGTTTCCTGCCGGAGAATCTAGGAGGCTTCTCCGGTCTGGCCTTCACGGGCCAGCGCGGTGAGGCGGGAAACGGCACGGAAGTACTTCTTCATGTACCCGCCGGCCATCATTTCCTTGGTGAAGAGCTGGTCGAACGGCACGCCGCTGGCAAGGATCGGAACGTCCTTGTCATAGAGGCGGTCAGCGAGGACCACAAAGCGCAGAGCCACGGACTGCTCCGAGATGGTGTGCACGTTGTGCCAGGCCACGGCGTCGATTCCGTCGATCAGCTGGCGGTAGCGGCTTGGGTGCACGTTGGCCAGGTGGTTGACCAGATCCGCGAAGTCGTCTTCCGCAACGGTCTTGCCGTTGAACTCTGCCGCAATCCGCTCCGCCATGCCGGCGTCGTCCAGCGGCGGCGGGGACTCCGGCAGGCCGCGGTGGCGGTAATCCTCGCCGTCGATCCGTACGACGTCGAACTGGTCCGCCAGAACCTGAATTTCGCGCTGGAAGTCCACGGCCGCAAAGCGGCCTTCGCCCAGGGAACCGGGCAGGGTGTTGGACGTCGCCGCCAGCTTGACGCCGGCGTCGGACAGTTCCCGCATGAGCCGGGACATCAGCACCGTGTCTCCGGGATCATCGAGCTCGAATTCATCGATGCAGACCAGTTTGTAGGCCGAGAGCGCTTCAACCGTCTTGCGGAAGGACAGGGCGCCCACGAGGTTCGTGTACTCCACGAAGGTGCCAAAGGCCTTGGGCCCCTCGACCGCGTGGAAAAGCGAGGCAAGGAGGTGGGTCTTCCCGACGCCGAATCCGCCGTCGAGGTAGAAACCGGCCTTCGTCTCGGGCTTCTTGGCGCCGAACAGCTTGCGGAAGCCACTGGGAGCGGGAGCGTCCACACTCTGCGCGAAGGCACGCATCGCTGCGACGGCCTCCGCCTGGGAAGGCTGCGACGGGTCGGGAATGTAACTGTCGAAAGAGACTTCACCGAACCTGGGCGAGGGGAAGAAGCCCTGAAGGAGTTCGTCCGTGGAAACCTGGGGAGTCCGCTTAGTCAGCTGCTCCACTTGTCCTGCTGCGCCCAAACCATCCATCCGATTCTGCTAGGGGTACCGGCATTTGCTGCCGTAGCAACGATACGCCACTGCAGACGGTGAGCAGTCCTCAAGGAAGTTTTGGGACGTGCACATCGTTAGGCTTGGTAGTAAACCCGCCGTCTTACCTAAAGGGGAACACCCATGCCGCTGCCTGCAGATCCGAATCCGAAGTTCGCCGACTACGCCCATCCGGAAAAGCTCGTGTCCACCGACTGGCTGGCCGGGCACCTGGATTCCCCGGACCTGGTGGTGCTGGAGTCCAACGAGGACATCCTGCTCTACGACACCGGCCACATCCCCGGTGCCCGCAAGATCGACTGGCACACGGACCTGAACGACGCCGATACCCGGGACTTCGTTGACGGCGCTGCTTTCGCGAAGCTGATGGGCGAGAAGGGCGTCAGCCGCGACTCCACCGTGGTGATCTACGGAGACAAGAGCAACTGGTGGGCCGCCTACGCCCTGTGGGTGTTCACGCTCTTCGGCCATGAAGACGTGCGGCTGCTCGACGGCGGCCGGGACAAGTGGATTGCCGAAGGCCGCGAAATGACCACCGAGAAACCGCAGGTCACCGCAACTGACTACCCCGTCGTCGAACGCCGGGACGAGCCGGTGCGCGCCTACCTCACCGACGTGCTGGGACACCTGGGCAACGGGCCGCTGATCGATGTCCGCTCCCCCGCCGAATACACCGGCGAACGCACCCACATGCCCGACTACATGGACGAAGGCGCCATGAAGGGCGGCCACATCCCGACTGCTGTGTCCGTTCCCTGGGGCAAGGCAGCTGCAGAAGACGGCACCTTCCGCAGCCGCACCGAACTGGATGCGCTATACGGCGAAGCCGGCCTCAAGGCGGGCGACGACGTCGTTGCCTACTGTCGGATTGGCGAACGTTCCAGCCATACTTGGTTTGTGCTTAAGCACCTGCTCGGCTTCGAATCAGTCCGCAATTACGACGGGTCATGGACCGAATGGGGCAACGCGGTGCGCGTGCCGATCGTCCGGGGCGCTGAGCCCGGTGCCGCCCCTGCTTCGCACTAGAGACCTGCCAGCAATCCACAACCGAAAGTACTTGGTTTATGAGCACCCCCATTCCCTCCTCAGCTGATCCGGCCGTACCGGAGCAGCTGCAGGAGATCGTTGACGACTTCCAGGCCATGACCGAGGCGGAGCGGCTTGAACTGCTGCTTGAGTTTTCCCGGTCACTGCCGGAGCTGCCTTCCCGTCTGGCAGACCATCCGGAAATGCTGGAGCAGGTAGTTGAATGCCAGTCCCCGCTGTTTCTGACGGTTGAGGTGGGCGACTCTCCGGAGCATCCGGTGGAGCTGTTCTTCTCCGCTCCCCCGGAAGCGCCGACCACGCGAGGCTTTGCCAGTGTGCTGCATGAAGGCCTGAACGGACTGTCTGCCGCCGAGATCCTGGCGGTTCCGGCTGATGTTCCGGACCGGCTTGGACTGACCCGGGCCATCACTCCACTGCGGATGCGCGGAATGTCGGCCATGCTGGGCCGCATCAAGCGGAAGGTCGCCGAGCAGGTTGCTGCCGGTTCCGCTGACGCGTCCGCCGCAGGACTGGCGAGGTAGGCCATGGCCGGCAGCAGCAGGAAAGGCGGGCACGGAGCGACGCCGGCCACCCAGGCACTGGATGCTGCCGGCGTCGCCTACCGGACCCTGAGCTACCACCACGACGCGTCCACTCCGTCCTACGGGCTGGAGGCGGCCGAGAAGCTCGGCGTCGCTCCGGAAGCGGTCTTCAAGACACTCATGGTTTCGCTGGGGAACCGCCTTGCGGTAGCTATGGTTCCGGTGGAAGCCATGCTCGATCTGAAGAAGGTCGCCTCCATGCTCGGCGTGCGGAAAGTTTCCCTTGCCGACAAGGCCGAGGCCGAGCGCCGCACCGGATACGTGGTGGGCGGCATCTCCCCGCTGGGGCAGCGGCACCACTCCCCTGCCGTGATCGACTCAAGTGCCGAAGCTCTCGACATGATCTACGTTTCCGGCGGCCGTCGGGGTTTTGAGATTGAACTCTCTCCCTTCGACCTCATCCGCCTCACCGAAGCGCAGACCGGTGCGATTGCGGTCTACAAGAACTAGTCGCTTGCGCTAGGAACGAACCTTTTGGATGAACTGCTCGGTGCGTTCGAGCAGCTTACGGATCCGTTCGGCCTTGACCAGTTCAGGGTCCGGGTGAATCGGCGTCGGGAGAACCTCTGCCCGTACGTTCCGTGAGCAGCTGAACGCGCTGTGGATGAGGGTTCCCACCGAGTTGCCGTTCTTTCCGGCAGCGCCTGCCTTCGGAGCGACGAAGAGGTAGACGTCGTCGTTGTCTTCGAGATCCTCGCAGAGGGCGCACATCGCTTTCCGGCCTGCTGAGACCAGATCGGGTGCGCGGAGCAGGATGGTTGTGGGCTTTCCGGCGGACTCGGTAACCAGGTAGGCGCGCTGCGGCATCTTGTGGTCCCGCCAGCCGTACTGGTCAATGTTCTCCCAGTCGATCTCGTCAAAGTCCGCGGGGAAGTTCACGGCGGCTGTCTGGGACTTGCTGGCGTTGATGAAGGACTTCCGGATGGCAGCTTGGGTTAGGGCTTTCATGTTCAGGCTTTCGTTTCGGGTGGCTCGTTTGAGCACTGGTGCAGGCGGATTGGCTTGTGGCTGGCTGCCGTGAGTGGCTCGAGCGGGACCGGCTGGCATAACAGAGCCGGGTAGCGCTGGGCGAGCTGGTTAGGGTCCGTATGGGCTGCGGCACGCCGTCCGTGGCAGGCCCCCATCGTGGGCGGGCGCACGACAGCTGCTAAGGCCAAACCTGCGTCTTCATTGGGCGGATGCTACAAGCGTGCCGCACAGCAGGGCCTGCGGCCCACCAGCCCTTCCGCTGCGCTTGCGCAGCCGGGTACCGAAACGATCATGCGAAAAAGCGTAACAGGTCTGCATTGTCCAAATGGCCGCCGGGTCCCCTACGGCCGGGTTCCCTTTATCCCAGTTTCCTGAAGCCGAGCTCCCGGCAGCGGCGGAGCCGTGGAGGTGTAAGTGTGGCCGGTTGGTGTGGTGATCCGGACCTTGTGCCGGCTGACGGGGTCGGTACGGGGTGTGGGCCTGGCTACGGTTGGTCGGGCCGGTGTCGGGGTCGATGCCGAACCATTGCCCGGAGGCGTGGTCCTGATGGTGGTGGCGTTCCAGCCGGGTGCTTCTTTGGCGTGGTTGCAGGCTTCGCAGAGTCCCTGTCCGTTGGTGTAGCTGGTGGGTCCGCCTTCCGCGTGGGGCTGGATGTGGTCGATGTGCCGGATCGGTGCGTCGCACCAGGGTGTGCGGCAGGTTTGGTCCCGGGTGCGGATCATCCGTGCCAGGCCTGCAGGGAAGGTTCGGGCCTTGGATTCCATGGCGGTCAGTTCCCCGGACACCGGGTCCAGGTACAGGCGTCGTAGGCTGACCAAGGACAGTTCTGCCGGTGGAGCTACCAGGCCGGCGGGTTCCGGATCTGGGAACCGTGCATTGTCTGTCGGCGGTTCGCTGGATGCCGCTGCACCAGGCGGCGGTTCGGTGAACAACCCTGCGCCGGATGGGGACTGGCGGCCTGCGGGAGGCGGTGGAGCCGCCCGGCGGTCACCGGCACCCAGCGCGGAGCGGATCAGTTCCCGCGCCCAAGCGCCGGGGACGATCCCGTAGCCAGGGAAGTACGCCGGCTTATCTGATTGTGCTGCCGTTCGTGCCGCTGGCATCCCCGGGACACCATCCTGATCACCCCAGCCCTGATCGCCCCAGCCCCGAGCGATCCGCCCCCGAGGGGCCACAACGCCGGCGAGGAGGGTCCGGTCGGTGATCACCAGCTGCACCTCAACCGGAATCCGGTCCGCTGCCGTCTGGCCGGTGACGCGTTCAACCAGGGTGTCGGCCATGATCTGGCCCCGCCCGCGTTCGTCCCCGGCAGCCCGCAGGGAATCCGCTGCCCGGGACAATGCCGCATACACGGCAACACCCTGCGCGACCGGGAGCAGACCGGTCAGGTAGGACATCGTGTCCGGTGCCGGACGGCAGGAGACATACCGCTCCGATACTGCTTTGGCGTTGCGCCGGACCTGGGACGCCGGATCAATGGTCTGGGTGATCGAACGGATCCGGGCAATGAGTTTCCGGTCGCCGAGTCCTTCCAGGCTGGACGGGTCAGCGCAGATCAGCTCATCGACCCGGTGCCGGTCCTCCAGATCCAGGCATGCTGTTTCCCGGACTATGAGGGTTGCCCGCCATTCGCTGAGCACCCCGGAAGACAGTGCCGCCAGGGTGTGGGGCATTTCGTGGACCAGGGCCTTTCCGAATCCCAGATGCCGGCTGCCCCGGTGCGGTGAGTCCCTGCGGGCCAGGGCAACCTGAGCGCCGATACCGCGGCCGAGATGCTCAGCCGGAACACCGGCACGGGACTGAGCCCGTCGCTGGGAGGCATCAAACACCGCCGCAGCACGGGCCTGCACCGCCGCAGCAGCAGACTTCAACTCCTCCAACACCCGCATCAAATCAATGAGCTTCGAGTCTGTGGTCTCAGAAGGATCGGCATCTGCGAGCGCCGCGGCAAAGGAACGAACGGTGTCCACGCAAACCGCCCCTGGGTGGGTAACTCCCGGGTCTGGGGACTCTCCGAGAGAAGGCATGCCGGGCTCGCCGTGTATCCACTCGAGTTGTTGCTGATTGGCCTGGCCCCACACAGGTTGGTTCCACACAGGTTGGTTCCGCACATCTTGGTTCCTTGCAAGGCCCGCAGTGTCTTCGGCGACCTTGAACCGACCCAGTATGTCCCACACATTTCCGCCCGCCTCAATCCCGCTGACCACACTTTGGCAGCCACCTCCACGGCCAGTGCCAGCGATGTGGGGAATTACGCCGATTAATTCGAACATGTGTTCGAGTCTATGTTTCAATTCACCTCACGGAAAGGCCAAAGCTACGGGTTCAGATACCCGCTTCGGTAACCCCGCAACGCTCAGTTCTCCGGCATACTCACGGCCGCAGCAAGGTCACGAGTCCCTGACGAAACTGGGGATATCCCGTCCCCTGCACGCCACGGCCCAAGCCTGTGCAGGACAGGTTGCGATAGTCCTGTCCTCCCGCCGCATCGCTGAGCCTTTCCGCTCCTTGTAACCCGCCTTCCCGGGCGGCATAGGGGCCCGATCCCACGAGCTCAGGCCCCACGCCGTATGGCAGCACCATCCCGCCATCCCGCCCAGCGGTCTGGGCAACCCACTCTCAGACCGAAGCCACAAGATGCTTAGCTTCCCTCCACACACGCCGAGCCGCAGTAAACGCCGCGACAGCCATAAGGCCAAGCACTGGAAGGACCACCCATCCAACGTCCAGGAACGTACTCACCACATACACAGCGAGTGCCATCACACCAGTCGCCACAGTCAGAGTGTCCCGGGTACGCACAGCCAGAGCGAGCAGGGATGTTCCGTACACACCGCTGAACGTTGCGCTGCCCAGCGGCAGCGCCAGGAACAAGGCAGCAAAGCCAAGGAGTACGAGCGCACCGCGCTGGCGGCGCACGTTCAGGCGGCTCTCCGTCCGAGCGACAAAGAAGTATGCGCCGAAGATCAGAAGAGCGGGCAGCAGCAGGATGATGCCAAGCGAATACAGCTCCCCTGGCAGGATCCCGGAGAGCTCGACCGGTTCCCAGGGAGGACTGAATCCACCATGCCCGCTGAGTTCATTCAGCAGCGCCAGCACGGCCCCGGCACCGACTGCACGCATAAGCCAGGCGCCGGCGGCAGCATCGGCGGTCTTCCCGGCCACCGGGCCCGCTTCAGCTTCCGCGCCCGACGCACTGTTCACCCCGGCAACCGTCGCTGATGGGCGCATCGCTCCGCCAGGCGTCTCATTCACGGCTCTCCCCCCACCAGTCAGTTCCACAAAACACCAAACATGCGAATGCAGGCGCACCAGGCCGCAATCTAGCACGGGCCGGCAGCTGGCCCGACGGCGGCGCGAACGGACATTGCCAGCACCTGTACGAAGATACGGCTGACAGGACCCTCAGAGTCCAGCGATAAGGAACACCAGGGCCAGAAGCGCGGGAACAGCCTGAATCAGGGCGGGACGGAGCATACGGGAGTCCTTTAACAGCAGCACCACTCCGGCGAGCATCATCGAGGCGGCAGCAAACCCCACCAGGGAAGCACCAACGGCCACATTCCCCATACCCAGCAGCAGCACGCCAAGGACTGCACCCACCGCAAGGAAGAGGTTGTAGAAACCCTGGTTGTAGGCGAGCGCCTGGGTGTGTGCCGCCTGCTCCCCGTTCGGGATCTGGAACAGTGCCATGGTCGCGGGTGCCGTCCAGCGGATGGACTCAAGCACAAAGATGTACACATGGATTGCAGCAGCAATGAGAGCGAAGACCGATGCAGCTACGAGCATGGTTCCTCCTTGCGGTACCGGAACACGCGGCTTCTCCCATGCTCGCACCCGGCCGCGCGCCTCACAATGAGCCGTCACAAGGAGCCGCCGGAAACCCGGCGGAACGGAAAGGACGGGAATTACCGGTGCTCAGCCGGACGGCGGGTACGCCCCAGAGCGGTCTGCAGCCATCCAGTGACCGTCTCCTCCCACCGTGCAGGATCCACGTTGTATTCGCGGGTGTGCCCGCCCTGCGGGAAGCGGGCAAAGGTCACCAGGTCCGGGTTCTTCTCCGCCAGGTCCGCTGACGGCCCCACCGGAACAAACTCATCCCGCTCACTGTGCACGATCAGCACCGGAGTCCGGATCTCCTCCGCACGGGAAACCCAGTCCATGCTCCGCAGATCCAGCGGCGCGGCAAGCCCGGTCAGTGTGCGCCCGGCCGTATTGGAGATCAGCCACTGGCCCAGCCGGCCAACCTGTGCGGGAATCCGGTTCAGCCGGGCATGGTGGGCCAGGACCTCCACCCAGTTCACCACCGGACCGTCCAGCACCAGTGCGCGGATATGCCGCTTCAGCGGGGAAAGGTCGGCGGTCTGCAGTGCAATGGCACCGCCCATGGACCAGCCGAAGAGCACGACGTCGCGTGCCCCGTTCTCCAGCGCGTAGCGGATGGCGGCTTCGACGTCGCGCCATTCCGTGAGCCCCAGGCCGTACCGGCCGTCCGAGGCATAGGGGGCTTCGCCGTCGTTGCGGTAGGAAATCAGGAGGCTGGTCATCCCCGCGCTCCGGGCAGCTCCCAGACCGCGGATCGTTTCCGTGCGCTGGGCGCCGCGGCCGTGGACCATAATGGCCCAGGTCCCCGTGTCATCCAGCGAGCGCACCAGCCAGGCAGGAGCCTTGCCGTTCTCGACGTCGATCTCCACGTCCTCCTGCGGGAAGCCCGCAGCCGAGGGCGACGGGTGTGTGGCGCCTGACCACCAGCCCCGCACTGCGGTGGCGATATCACCGGAGTGGACCTGTTCGACGTCGCGCTGCACCGTACCTTCACGCGGAACGTAGGAACGGATTTCGCCGATCCGGGCGTGCCCGGCGCCGCGGTCCCAGTACAACCCGTACGTACCGGGTGCAGTGGTGTCCTCGTTCGCGGGCAGGATAACCTGCAGGCCGTCCGGGGAGTCGATGACGGCGAGGATCTCAAGGTTCTCATCCCGCTCCTTGCGCGGAGTGACGACCTGCCGCGCGAAGTAGACGGCAAGGCCCGACGTCGCCGCCAGGACCGCGGTCGAGGCCGCAACACCCATCCCCGCACCGAAGGCAGTCCATTTGACCCATGGCGCAGTCAGCCCGGAGGCGGATTCGGTGACATCGGATGCGATAAGAACCATGTCTTTATTGTTACCGACTTTCCTCCCGTGCCGGTAAACGCCGGATCAGGACATTGCGGCTGGCACCGGCACGCACAAAAGCTAGGCTGGCGGGATGAACCCAACGATTCTTGTGCTTACCGAAGAAACGCTGAACGAGGCCGACACCCGCAACCTGGGCTATCTGGCGGAGGACAACCCGGTGCGGTTCGACGTCCTGGTACCGGCCGATCCGGGGCGGAACATGCTCGTGGACGTGCTGGATAACCTGAGCCTGCTGGATTTCGCGGCCGCCTACCGCAACATTGCCGGCCCGCATCTGAGCCGGAAGCAGGAGGTCAAGGCCGCTGAACAGGAGCTCGCGGAGTCGCTGGATCTGCTGCGCGGACTGGGTTTCGACGCCGAAGGCCGGGTCACCGGCGAGAACCCGGTTGAAGCGGTGGTTGAGGAAGCCAGGCGGGTCCAGGCCCAGCAGGTGGTGGTAATCACCACTCCGCACGCGGTGGAAGACACCTTCGGTACGGACTGGGCCAACGAGGCCCAGGACCGGCTGGGCGTCCCGGTGCTGCACCTCTACTCCGGATCCACGTTCATTGGGGACTCGTAGCAGGCTTTTCAGTCCGCAAAAGGAATACGGGGGCGGGACTTATTCGCCGGCTCCGGACGTTGTGGCGAACATGAGCAATATGAACAGTGAGGCGGCAATGAACAGCACCAATGACACCGGCACGCAGTTCCCGGTCCAGAAGTCCGACGACGAGTGGCGCCGGGAGCTGACACCGGAGGAGTACCAGGTACTCCGGAAGGCGGGAACGGAGCGCCCCTACACCGGAGAGTACTGGGACACGAAGACCGAAGGCGTGTATGCCTGCCGGGCCTGCGGAGCGGAGCTATTTACCAGCAGCGAGAAGTTCGACTCGCACTGCGGCTGGCCTTCCTTCTTCGCGCCGCTGGCCGAAGGCAAGGTGCGCTACCTGCATGACCGCAGCATGGGCATGGACCGCATTGAAGTCCGCTGCGCGAACTGCGACTCCCACATGGGACACCTGTTCGAAGGCGAGGGCTTCGACACCCCCACTGATCAGAGGTACTGCATCAACTCGGTTTCCATCAAGCTGGTCCCCAAGTCCGCTGACGGGAACTAACTCCGCACAGGGACAGTTGCCGCCCGGCCATTGTGCCCCCCGGTAGCCCGCCGTACGCTCGAATAACGGGTCAAACACGTTTTCGGCCCAGCGTCCGGCGGGCTTTTCCATGCCCCCGCGCTGGACTGGACAGCCAGGAGCTGCAATGGGAACAGACCAGTATCACGAGCCGCCGTCGGAGCTGTCGGCCGAAACACGGACATTCGCGAGGATGTGCGCCAGCCTGAGCGAAGAAGCCGAAGCGATCGGCTGGTACGTGCAGCGCATCTCCGTAGAGCCGGACGAAGCTTCCCGGGCGATCATGCAGGACTCCCTCGGCGAGGAGTTCAAGCACTTCTCGATGGAACTTGAGTTCCTGCTCCGCAAAACCCCCGAATGGCGCGAAATGGCCAGGGGCATCCTCTTTACCGACGGTGACATCGTCGCCCACGGCGAAGCCTCAGAGGCAGCGGCGACGGACAACGACTAGGTCCCAGCGCAGCAGCTTCTGGCTGCCGATCCCCGGAGGTGCATGAGCTTTGGCACGGCCAACCATTCTGGACCGGTTCCGTCCGGTCGGCGCACCAGGCCCCTCCGGGCCCGCGGGAGTCCCCTCGACGGACCAGGAAGGTCCCGACGCCGAGCTGCTCCCCGTCTTCGCGGCGCTCCAGCAGGACACCGACGAAGGGCGGGCCCAGGTCGAGGAGGCAGCTGCGCAGGCCCGGACGCTCCTGGCTGATGCGAGGCGGCAGGCCGACGCCGACGTGGCCCAGGCCCGGCTCGATGCAGGCTCTGTGCGTGCCCGGGCAGCCGAAGAAGTGACCCAGCAGGCCGCAGCCCGGGAGAAGGAACTGCTGGCGCAGGCGGGGAACCGTGCTGAACAGCTCAGCCAGGCAGCGCAGGAACGGCTTCCGGCACTTGCAGCGAAAATCGCCGGCTCAATTCCCCGGGACTACCTGGGCAGCGGGCAAACCCCGTGAGGTCGGACTGGGTGGCAGCAACCGTCCGTGCCAAGGCCATGGCCCGCAGGCGGGCCGGCGCCGGACTCTGCCGCGACGCCGCCGCACTGGGTTCCCTGTCCCAGGCCGTGGAGCTCTTCGAACAGACCGGCTACGGGCCGGAGCTGGTGGCGAACAGGAATACGGCCACCGGCCAGAACAGCGGCTCCGGGCCGGAGCTCGCCGCGGCCCAGCACGCAACGCGCCGCAGCGTGCTCTGGCAGCTGCGCGTCCTGGCCGGATGGCTGCCGGTCTCCGGTGCACGGATGGTCCGGGCCGCCGGGGCCGCATTCGAGCTGGCCAACATCACGGTGCTCTGCCGCCGGCTGCAGGAAGACGCCGCCGCAGAAGCCGGAACCCCGCTGCGCCGCAGCGCCGCCCTGCCTGAGTACTTTGAGCTGGGCGGGCTGGCCACCGCCTGGCCTCGGCTGTCCCGTGCCGGGAACATTCCCGAGCTGGTCGAGATGCTGCGCACCAGCCCCTGGGGAGACCCGGGCACCCCGGAGGACCTGGCGGACACCCTAAGCGTGGTCTGGATGCGCCGGCTGGCCGCAGCAGCACCCCAGACCCGCAGCTGGATGGTGGCTGGTGCAGCGCTGCTGGCGGCGCGCCGGGTGCTCGTCCGTCCCGGCACGGAGAACGATCCCGGGGCAGCAAACCGCCGCGAACCGGACAACCGGCTCAACACCCTGCTGCAGCCGATGATCGGCGGCACCTGGGCCGACGCGCAGGACCTTGCCTCCTTCCGGGCAGCGCTTCCGGCAGCAGCGGCGCCGGTGCTCGACGGCGTCGGGGAGCCCGGGGATCTCTGGCGGGCCGAAGCTGCGCTGCGGGCACGGGTCGAGGAAGATGCGTTCCGGCTGCTGCGCTCGGGACTGCCCGGACCGGATGTCGCCGTCGGCGCCGTCACCGTACTCGCCGTGGACGCCTGGCGCGTCCGCGCTGCCCTGGCCGCAGCTGCATCCGGCGGCGGAAGCGAGGTGCTTGATGCAGTGGCGTGAGACCCTCAGCCCGATCCGGATGGACCGCGTCGCGGTCATCGCTCCGGCGGACCGCACACGTGAAGCGCTTGAAGAAGTGGCCCGCAGCGCCGCAGTCGAACTGGAGCTTCCCTACACGCCCGGCGACGGGCCGGAGGAGCTGGACCGGGCGGCCGAAGCAGCGGTGGAGAACGGCGCCGTCTCCGGCCTGGTGGGCTGGGCGCCGTCGCGCCGGGTCCCGGAGCTGCAGCAGGCCCTCAGGCCGCTGGGCGCCGGTCTGGTTCCCCTGAAGACACCCCGCGGAGTCCAGCCGCCCACCCTGCTGACGGGCAACGAACGCCGCACCCGGCAGGCGCCGAAACTCTCCCGCCTGCTAGTGGACACCTACACCACGGTCCCGTACGCGGACGTCGACCCGGCGCGGCTGGCAGGACTGGCGTACGTGGTGATGTTCGGCATGATGTTCGGCGACGCCGGGCAGGGCCTGCTGCTGGTGATCGCCGGGCTGATCGTCCGCTCCGGCCGGATCGCCAGGATCCGGCGCTTCCAGCGGACCTGGCTGTTCATCTTCGGCGCCGGACTGGCTGCGGTGTTCTTCGGCGTGCTGTACGGCGAGTTCTTCGGCCCGACACACGTCATACCGGTGCTCTGGCTGGAACCGGTGGAAAACCCGATACCCCTGCTCATCGCCGCCCTGATCTTCGGCGCCGTGCTGCTGGCCCTGGCGTTCACGGTCGGCACCATCAACCGGGTCCGGGAAGGAGGCTGGGGTTATGCCCTGTACGCCCGGACCGGTCTGGCCGGAGCCCTGCTCTTCCTCGCCGTCGGAATGCTGGCCGGCGGACTGGTTGCCGGCTGGACCCCCATGGTCGTCGCCGCGGCGGTGCTGGCAGCCCTGGCACTGGTGCTCATCTTCACCGGCCTGTTCGTTGAAGCCGGCGGAGGCGGCACCGGCACCATGCAGGCCTCCGTGGAGCTGGTGGACACGGTCATCCAGCTCGCCTCCAACCTGGTGTCCTTCACCCGTCTTGCGGCGTTTGGCCTCACCCACGCGGCCCTGATGTCCATTGTCTGGCAAGGAACCACCGCCCTGTGGCATCCGGACTGGAGGGCCGTACTTGCAGTGGTGGTGTTCCTGGTCGGCAACGCGGTCACGTTCGCGCTCGAAGGGCTGGTCGCAGCGATCCAGGCGCTGCGGCTGGAGTACTACGAGCTTTTCTCCCGCATCTTCACGGACGAAGGCCGTCCGTTCAAACCCTGGAGCCCCCAGCTGCCCGAATCCGCGGCATCCGGTCCGTCCACCACTGAAAGGCAAACGCCATGAACCCCTGGTTTGCCGGCATCCCCCTGGCACTGATCATTACAGTCCTGCTGGCCGGCGGAGCGCTCTGGCTGCTCCGGCGCCGGCGCGGAGCGGGCATAAAGGTGATGCTCGGCGTGAACGGCCTGATCATGGCCGGTGCACTGGCCCTGCTGGCTGCAGCTTTCGCCGCAGCCCCGGCCTCAGCTTCCGGCGGAGCCGCAGGGACCGCGGTCTCCATGGCCACTGACGGCAGTGACAGCTCCAGCGCAGCCCTGCTCGGCGCCGCGATCGCCGTCGCCGGTTCCTCGATCGGCGCAGCCATAGCCGTGGCGTACACCGGCTCCGCCGCGCTCGCGGCCATGAGTGAGCGCCCGGAGATCTTCGGCCGCGCCATGGTGGTGGTTGGCCTGGCTGAAGGCATCGCCATCTACGGGCTGATCATTTCCATCATCCTGATCGGCCAGGCATGAGCGCCCGAACGGTCGTCGCCGCCCTGGGCGCGCCGGGGATCCTGGCCGGTTACGAACTGGCCGGCGCCCGGCTGATCCCGGCGAAGTCGGACGAGGACGTGCGGCAGGCGTGGTCGCAGCTGCCGGAGGACACCGCCGTCGTCATCCTGACCGCCGACGCCGCTGCCGCCCTCGCAGGGCACCTGGACGATCCGACGGCTCCCCTGACCGTGGCGCTGCCCGCATGAGCAGCCTTCCACGCGCCGCCGCACCGGCCCTGGTGCCGATCCGCGAAGCCATTCACGCCGGCGCCGCCGCCCAGGCCAAAACCATCCTGGATACGGCCGAACGGCAGGCTGCGGAGATCCGTGAACGCGGGCGGGCCGAGGCTGAGCAGATCCGCAGCCGTGCAGAGGCCGACGGCCGGGAAGCGGCGCGGGCCGAAGCCGTGCTGCGCTCCGCCCGGGCACGGCGGGCCGCCGGCGGCACGGTCCTGGCCCGCGAAGAGGAACTGCGCGGACAGCTGCGCCGGCAGGTCCTGGCCGAGGCAGCGAAACTCCGCGCCGACCCGCGCTACCCGGCGCTGCTGGACGCCCTGCGGGACCAGGCCCGCAGACTGCTGGGACCGGACGCGCAGGTCCAGGAAGCGGCCGCCGGCGGCATCACCGCCAGCCGCGGCTCGCGCAGTGTGGACCTGTCCCTGCCAGCCCTCAGCAACGCAGCAATGGAACGCTATGCCGGGGAGGTGCGGGACCTGTGGCAGGAGTGAACACCGGGGGAATTCCCGGCGACCAGCAGCCGGTTGAAAACAGCGCGGGCAGGATCCGCCGGGTCAGCGGACCGCTGGTCGAGATCAGCGGTCTGCCGGACCTCTCCATGCTGGAAGTGGTGGCGCTCGGGCCGGACCGGATCTCAGCGGAAACAATCGCGGTCAACGGCAATGACGCCGTCCTGCAGGCCTACGAGTACACCGGCGGGCTGAAAGCCGGCGACGCCGCCGAAGGCACCGGACACCAGCTCTCCGCGCTGCTGGGTCCGCACCTGCTGGGACAGGTCTTTGACGGCCTGCTCCGGCCGCTGTCCTCTGCGCCCCTGTGGCTCAGCGCGGACCGGGAAGACGCCGCGGAGGACCCGCAGGTCCTGGACCGGCAGTGGAAGTTCGAGCCGCAGGCCTCCGTCGGGGACACCGTAAGTCAAGGGCAGGTGCTCGGCACCGTGCCCGAAGCAGGCAGTGTCCCCTTCCGGGTAACCGTGCCCCCGGGAGTCGAAGGCGAGCTCACCTGGCTGGGCAACGGAATGCTGCGCCCGCTGGAGCTCGCCGCGGTGGTTGGCGGCACTGAGATTCACCTGGCCCAGCGCTGGCCGGTCCACCGGCCCCGCCCGGTCGCTTCCCGGCTCTCCGACGCGGTGCCCATGCACACCGGGCAGCGGGTGCTGGATCTGATGTTCCCGCTTCCCCGCGGTGCCGCTGCGGCAGTTCCGGGCGGCTTCGGCACCGGCAAGACGCTGCTGCTGCAGCAGATCGCCAAATGGTCCGACGCCGATGTGATCGTGTACGTGGGCTGCGGCGAGCGCGGCAACGAGATGGCCGACGTCCTCGACGGGCTCAGCCAGCTGGAGGATCCACGCACAGGCGGTGCCCTGCTGGAGCGGACCGTGATCATCGCCAACACCTCCAACATGCCTATGATGGCGCGGGAAGCCAGCATCAACACCGGGGTCACCGTCGCGGAGTTCTTCCGGGACATGGGCTACCACGCCGTGGTGATCGCCGACTCCACCTCCCGCTGGGCCGAGGCGCTGCGGGAGTTCGCCAACCGCAACGGGGACCTGCCGGCTGAGGAGGGCTATCCGGCGTCGCTCGCCTCGGAGCTCGCCGCATTCTACGAACGTGCCTCCCTGGCCATCACGCTGGGAGGGGAAACGGCATCGGTCACGGTCATTGGCGCCGTCTCTCCCCCGGGAGGCGACATGAGCGAACCGGTAACCACCGGCACCCAGCGGTTTGTCCGCTCACTCTGGCAGCTGGACCGGGACCTGGCGTACTCGCGGCACTATCCGGCAGTGAGCTGGCGCGGATCCTTCTCCCGGGACGCCGATGCCCTGGGACGCTGGCACGCAGCCAACGGCGACCCGGACTGGGCCTCCCGCCGCGCCCGTGCCGGGCTGATCCTGGCCGAGGCCGACCGGCTCTCCGCCCTGGCCGAAATCATCGGAGCGAACTCGCTGCCCGGCCACGAGCAGGTGGTGCTGCTGGGCGGGCGGCTGCTGCGCGACGGCGTGCTGGTGCAGAACGCGCTCAGCGCCAATGATGGCTATTCCTCTGCCGCCAAGGGCGCCGCCCTGCTGCAGGCTGTGCTGGACACGATCGACACCTGCCAGGACCTGGTGGCCCACGGAGTGCCGCCGGCCGCCGTTGATTCGTACGACTTCTCCCCGCTGCTGCGCCTGCGCGAGTCCGCCGGACCCTCCGACGCCGAGGGCGTCACCGAACGCGCCGCGGCCTTCCTGGCCGGACTGAAGGAGCTGCAATGACCGTCCCCAACCGGAACCTGGTTTCCCACCGCGACGTGCGTGAACTGCGCGGGCCGCTCATGGTGGTCGGCGATGCCGACGGCGTGGGCTGGGACGAGTTTGCCGGCGTGGACGTGGACGGCGGGCCCGAGCGGCATGCCCTGGTGCTGGAGGTCAACGGCGACCTGGCACTGCTGCAGGTCCTGGAGGGCACGGAAGGCATGCGGCTGGGGGGGATCTCGGTGCGGTTCCAGGGCCGGCCGCTGCACATCCCGGTGGGCCCCGAGTGGCTGGGCCGGGTCTGCAACGGGCGCGGCGAACCGCTCGACGGCGGTCCGCCGATTACCGCTGACACGGTGGAACCTGTGAGCGGGTGGCCGCTGAACCCGGTCTACCGGATTCCGCCCAAGGAAGCGGTGATCACCGGCGTTTCCGCCATTGATGCCCTCACCACCCTGGTCCGGGGACAGAAACTGCCGATCTTCTCGGTGGCCGGGCTGCCGCACCTGACCCTCGCTACGCAGATCGCCGCCCAGTCCCGGACCGGCGGCAAAAACTTCCGGGTGGTCTTCGCGGCCATGGGCATGACCCACGCGGACATTTCCTACATCCGGGACCGGCTGGAGGAACGCTCCGGGGCCGGGGAGCTGGTGCTGCTGCTCAATGCCGCTGATGATCCGGTGATTGAGCGGATCCTGACCCCGCGGATCGCGCTGAGCATCGCCGAGCATCTGGCGTATGAGGAAGGCAGCGACGTGCTGGTGGTCATGAGCGACATGACCAGCTACGCCGAAGCCGTCCGGGAAGTCTCCGCCGCACGGAAGGAAATCCCGGCGCGGCGCGGCTATCCCGGATACCTCTACAGCGACCTGGCGACCCTGTACGAACGCTGCGGACGGGTCCAGGGGCGGGAGGGATCCGTGACGATCGTTCCGGTGCTGACCATGCCGTCCGGGGACATGACCCATCCGGTGCCGGACCTGACCGGCTACATCACCGAGGGGCAGATCGTGCTCTCCCCGGAGGTCAGCGCGCGGGACATCTATCCCCCCGTCGATGTGCTCTCCTCCCTGTCCCGGCTGATGCGCTCCGGAGCAGGCAAGGGCCGGACCCGGGAAGACCATCTGGATGTGGCGGCACAGGTTCTCGCGGCCATGGCCCGGGCCCGGCAGGCCTCAGAGCTGGCGGAACTGGTGGGCCAGGAAGCCCTGGGTGATGCAGACCGGGCCTACATCGAGTTCCGGGCCGTGGTGGAGCAGAAACTGCTGAACCAGGGAGTGGATGAATACCGGTCCCTGGAACAGACCCTGGGCCTGGCGTGGGAGGCCCTGGGTATGCTGCCGCGGCGTGAGCTGAGCATGCTTTCCCCCGAGCTGCTGGATAAGTACCTGCCGGGACCGATTGGCGGAGCCCGGCTGTGAGCGGCAGCGGCCGGGCAGCACGGGCTGAAACCGAACGGCGGCTTGAAACAGCGCGGCGCGGAGCGGAACTGCTGGACCGCAAGCAGCAGATCCTGCGCATCGCCATCGGCAACCGGGCCGAACAGTCCGAGGAGAGCCTCCGCCGGTTCCATGAAGCGGCCGCCCGGGCAGCTCTCTGGCTGGGACGCTCACTCGCACTGGACGGGCTGGGCCGGATCAGGGAATCCGTTCCGGACACCCTCGCGGAAGCGGATATCCGCTGGGGCGGAGCGATGGGCATCTCCTTCCCGGAAGACGCCGCGGTGAACCTGCCTGGGCAGACGCCGTCCGCGGGTTCCTCGGCCCTGCTCTACGCCGCAGCCGCGCACCGGGAGGCGCTCGCCGCCGCCGTTGTCCATGCCGCAGACGCGCGGGCACTGCTGCTGGTCAGCCGGGAGCTTGCCGCGACCCGGACCCGGCAGCGCGCCGTCGAGCACCGCTGGATTCCCAAGCTGGAGGCGGAGCTGGGCCGGATCCAGCGCAGCCTCGCCGAACAGGAACTGGAGGAGAGCCTGCGCCTGCGCTGGGCTGCGGGAGCGGTCTAGGCGGAAACGTCCTCCCAGTCGAACGGCGTGATCTCCTGGTTGACCCAGTCCTGCCGCAGGATGGCGTAGGCAACCGATGCCAGCCGGGTGCCGTCCGCGGTGGGCCAGCCCTGGCGGTAATGCGCTTCCTTCAGGAACCCGGAACGCAGGAACGTCTTTCGCATCGCAATGTTGTCCTCGCGTGTCTGACCTTCGAACCGGACAATCTCCGGGAAACGGTCAAAGACCAGGGCACACAGCGCTGTCAGCACCGGCACCCCCAGCCTGCGGCCGCGAAACTCTTCCGCCAGCCGCAGGTCAAACATTGGGGTGTCTTCCTCCAGGTCATCCAGGACCACCAGACCGATCCGCTCCGCGCCGTCCTGGATCCAGAACCCAATGGACTCCTCACTCCAGAAACGGCCTCCATCCACGAGTTTGCGGGCGGACTCCGCCGAATGCTCCGGCCGAACATGGAAGGGAAAGCGGTTCGAGGTGAGGAACTGCACTACAGCCTGGGACTCGGAGGCGGACTCCACCAGGGGCACAAAACTAATAGCCATGTCCGGAGTCTAGGGAAAGCTGCAGCGTTCAGCCGAGCCGCTCGATGATTGTGACGTTGGCCTGGCCGCCGCCCTCACACATGGTCTGCAGGCCGAACCGGCCGCCGGTGCGTTCTAGCTCGTGCAGCAAAGTGGTCATCAGGCGGGCACCGGTGGCGCCGATGGGATGGCCCAGCGAGATGCCGCCGCCGTTGACGTTGACCCGGGACATGTCCGCCTCAAGCTCACGCTGCCAGGCCAGGACCACGGACGCGAAAGCCTCGTTGATCTCCACCAGGTCCATCTGGTCCAGGGACATCCCGGTGCGCTTAAGCGCGTGCCGGGTCGCTTCGATGGGGGCACTGAGCATCATAACCGGGTCGTCCCCGCGCGCCGAAATGTGGTGGATCCGTGCCCGGGGTACCAGGCCGTACCGGCGGACGGCGTCCTCGGATGCCAGCAGCAGGACGGCAGCGGCGTCGGAAATCTGCGACGACGTCGAGGCGGTGAGCTTCCCGCCCTCGCTCAGCGGCGCCAGGGACTCAATCTTCGCCCGGTTCGGAACGCGGGGCCCTTCGTCGGCAGCGAGTCCGGCCAGCGGCAGGATTTCGCGGTCAAAGCGTCCCTCGGCCTGGGCTGCGAGCGCCCGTTCATGGGAGCCGACGGCGAAGTCCTCCATCTCCGCGCGGCTCAGCCCCCAGCGGTCCACCATCATTTCCGCACCGATGAACTGTGAGATCGGCTGGGTTCCGTACCGGGCCTCCCAGCCGGCCGATCCGTCAAACGGGTTCTCGAACCCCAATTCCCGCGCAGCGGTGTTGGCGTAGGACAGCGGCACAGAGGACATGCTCTGCACCCCTCCGGCGATCACCAGATCCGCGGTTCCGCTCATCACCGCCTGCGCGGCATAGGAGATCGCCTGCTGCCCGGAGCCGCACTGGCGCTCAACGGTGGTTCCCGGAACCCGCTCGGAGAGTCCCGCTGCGAGCCACGCCGTGCGGGCTATGTCCATGGCCTGCGGGCCAACCTGGTCAATGGCGCCCAGGATCACCTCGTCGAACTCATCAGACCCGATGCCGGTTCGCCGGACCGTTTCGCCGATAACGGCCGCCGCCAGGTCTGCCGGATGCACGGCGCTCAGTCCGCCGCCGCGCCGTCCCACCGGAGTACGCAGCGCGTCGATAATGAATGCTTCAGCCATGGCCCGTCCCCTGCACCTTGATCCGCCTGTGTCCTGCACCACACTAAGCCAAAACACTGCCCGTCCGGGCTCCCTGCGGGCTCCGGGTAGAATGAAAACGCTGTGTTCGCAGCGAACCGGCTGCCATGCACCTGCAGCCCCACCCTCACACCCAAGTCTGAAAGCAGCGGAGTGTCCCAACAGGTTTCCACCACCGTCAGCGCCACCGCCTCCCGGGAAATCGTGAAGGAAGCCGCCCGCCGGCGCACCTTCGCAGTCATCTCCCACCCGGATGCCGGCAAGTCCACGCTGACCGAAGCGCTGGCCCTGCACGCCCGTGTCATCGGTACCGCAGGGGCGACCAACGGCAAGGACAACCGCCGCGAGACGGTGTCTGACTGGATGCAGATGGAGAAGGACCGCGGTATCTCCATCAGCTCCACCGCACTGCAGTTCGCGTACCGGGACACCGTCATCAACCTGCTGGACACCCCCGGCCACGCCGACTTCTCCGAGGACACCTACCGTGTCCTCGCCGCCGTCGACTGCGCCGTGATGCTGGTGGACGCAGCCAAGGGCCTTGAAACCCAGACCATGAAGCTCTTCGAAGTCTGCCGGTCCCGGAACCTGCCCATCATTACCGTGATCAACAAGTGGGACCGCCCCGGCCTGGACCCGCTGGCACTGATGGATGAAATCACCGAACGCACCGGACTGGCACCCATGCCGCTGACCTGGGCCGTGGGCATCGCCGGAGACTTCCGCGGCGTGTGGGACCGGACCAAGGACGAATACGTCCGCTTCACCCGGCAGAACTCCGGCGCGTCCCTGGCACTGGAAGAACACTTCAGCTCCCAGGACGCCGCCGCAGCTGAGGGCGATGTCTGGGACGAGTCTCTGGGCGAAGCGGAACTGGTGATCGACGGGCGTGAATTTGACCGCCAGGCCTTCCTGGACGCAAAAGCCACCCCGATCCTCTTCTCCTCGGCAGCCCTCAACTTCGGCGTCAAGCAAATCCTGGACACGCTGGTGGACCTGGCGCCCTCCGCTTCCCCGCGCGTGGACAACGACGGCGGGCAGCGGCCGGTGGACGCTCCGTTCTCCGGTTTTGTGTTCAAGGTCCAGGCCGGCATGAACAAGGCGCACCGCGACCACGTGGCCTTCATCCGCGTCTGCTCGGGCATCTTTGAACGCGGCATGGTTGTCACGCACTCCAATACCGGCAAGACCTTTGCCACCAAGTACGCCCAGCACCTGTTCGGCCGCGAGCGCGAGGTGATCGACCAGGCGTACCCGGGCGACGTCGTCGGGCTGGTCAACGCTTCGGCCCTGCGCGTCGGCGACAGCCTCTACGTGGAGGAGCCGGTCCAGTACCCGCCGATCCCGTTCTTCAGCCCCGAACACTTCCGGGTGGCCCGTTCCCAGGACCCCAGCCGGTACAAGCAGTTCCGCCGCGGCATCGACCAGCTCGAGCACGAGGGCATCATCCAGGTACTGCGCTCGGACCGCCGCGGAGACCAGGCCCCCGTGCTTGCCGCCGTCGGCCCCATGCAGTTCGAGGTGGTGGAGGACCGGATGAACCAGGACTTCAACGCCCCGATGCGCATGGAGCAGCTCTCCTACTCCATGGCCCGGCTCACCGACGCTTCGGCGGCGGAGATCCTCAGCAATGTTCACGGCGCCGAGGTCCTGCTGCGCACCGACGGCGCACATGTAGCCGTGTTCAACGACATCTGGGCACTGCGCCGGGTGGAGAAGAACCATCCGGAGGTTCCGCTGGCCGTCATCGGCACCGAGTCCCCGAACAGCCGCGGCTACTAGGAACGGATAGGGTCCGGACAAGTTTCGGCAGGACCTGTTGACCTTTACCTGCACGGCGTAGTTTTTACCCATGCAGGTAAAGCAGCCGTCCTTCACCGGAACCGCACGGCGCGCGCAGATCATCGACGCCACACTTGCGGTCATCGCCGAATCCGGCTTTGACCGCGCCTCCTTTGCCCGCATAGCGGAGCGCGCGCAGCTCTCCAGCACCCGGCTGATCTCCTATCACTTCGCCGGCAAGGCTGAACTCATCAGTGCCTGTGCCGCGCAGGTGATCGGCCGGATCGGAGAGTGGACCGGAGCAGCGGTCCATGCCGAGCGGACTGCTGCAGGCGCCCTGCATGCCTACATCACGGCGACGGTCGGTTTCATCGACCTCAACCGCGAGGCAATGACCGCGCTGACCCGAATAGTGCTCGCCGGGGCACTTGACTACACAACCGCTGACGACGCCGAAGCCGCCGCTCCGCTCGAAGGAATCCTCCGGAGCGGACAGGAGGCCGGCGAGTTCCGTTCCTTCGACCCGGCGGTGATGGCGCACGCCGTCCAGCGCAGCATCGACGGACTGCCGTTTGTACTTGAACGGGCGCCCGGGACGGACTGTGCCGCCTATGGACGCGAGCTCGCCGTGCTGTTCGAACTCGCTACCCGCGCGGGCACGCCGGACACCGCTTCACAGCAGCACTAAGGGAACTTCCATGCCGGGAGGCAGCTATGGGCAGCATCAACGCAAACCGCAGCAAACCAGCCCGGATCCTGCGAGCAGCTATTGAGTTTCTCCTTCCCGTCGCACTGTTCTACGGGCTCCGCGCGGCCGGCGTCAGCGCCTACGCGGCACTGCTGGCCGGGACCGCCGTCTCCGTCGCCGGATCATTGGTGGACCTGCTGCAGTCCCGGAAGGTTTCCCCGTTCGGCCTGTATGCCCTGACCCTGATGGTGCTAAGCACCCTGGTCTCACTGATACCGGGCGACGAACGCTTCCTGCTGGCACGGGGCGCGCTGGTCATTGGGGTCTCCGGGCTGTGGTTCCTTATCAGCGCTGCCACACGCAAGCCTCTGACCTATGTCATGACCCGGCCCATACTCGAAGGCCGGTTGGGCTGGCCGGCACAGTGGGAAAGGCTCTGGCTGCAGCTGCCGCGCTTCCGGAGGATCTGGCGGGTCACCAGCATCCTGTGGGGCCTTGGCCTGTGTGCCGACGCCGCGCTCCGGTTCGTCATGGCCTGGAACCTTCCGGTGGACGCTGTTCCGGGCCTTACGACGGCGCTGACCACGGCAACTACGGCGGCTCTGCTCGTTGTGGCCAACATTTACTACCAGGTGTCCGGAGCGGCCAGGGCATGGTCGCCGTTTTACGCCGGTGCACCCTGGGCGGCCGGGAGCTACCCGAAGGGGCGCGGGGCCAAACCCCGCGGCCCGCGGCAGAAAGCATAAGCATTGCTAATCTCATTCCGCTTTGAGACTAAGTTTGCTTGATTTGTGGCTACGCTGGGGCCATCACCTCTTCCCGGCCAGGGAGTTAGTGCAACCGGAAGGTCTCTGCTATGTCATCCACTGCTTTCTCCTCCCCCGCGGAACTGCTTGCTGCCCCCGAGGAATCAGCCGCCTGGCTGCGGCTGAAGGGCGCGGCGACCGAGTTCGCACAGTTCCAGGAGCAGGACGGTTCAGTGCCGCAGGAACACAAGGGCGCTGCCGCCGAGCTGCTGCACACCGTACGCGAAGCTGTCTCCGAACTGGCTCCGGCCTTTCCCCATGACGCGCAGTACCTGGAGCTTGTGGTCCGTGACCTGGACCGGTGGCTCGAAGCTGGCCTGGAAGTTCCGGATTTCCTCGATTCACTCATGGCCTTCCAGCCGCAGCTGAACCGCACCGACGGGCTCCTGCACCTGGTGGTATTCCCGATGTACACGCAGAACGGCTCCCGGTCCCGTCTGCTCGAAGCCGTGCTCGTCGAAGTAATCTGGCCGGACTTCATCGCCGAGCTCGAAGCCGGCGAATACTCCAACAAGCTCTTTGTGCCGATCCGCTTCCGGGACTTCACTCCCGGCTACGACACGAACTCCGCTGTCCTGTTCCCGGAAACCGTCGCCGTTCGCGAAACACCGACGTTCACGTGGGGCGCTATTTTCGCCGACCGCGAGGCGGCACGGTTCCGCCGAGTGCTCCGGGCCGCTGCGGAGATCACTTCCCTGGAGCTTCCCGACGGCGCGGCGGACATGCTTGATAACCAGGAACTCACCGAAGAAACCTTCGTGATGTGGGACCTGATCCACGACCGCACCCACATGCGCGGAGACCTGCCCTTCGATCCGTTCATGATCAAGCAGCGCATGCCCTACTTCCTGTACTCGCTGGAAGAACTGCGCTGCGACCTCACCGCCTTCCGCGAGTCGGTGAAGATCCAGAAGGACGACGACGCCGACCCCAAGGCCCGCAGCACCGCCCAGCTGGTGCAGTACGCGGTGATCTTCGACCGGATCTTCCGCTTCGCCATCACCGGCTCCCGGGTGCGCAACTACGACGGCCTCGGCGGGCAGCTGCTCTTCGCCTGGATGCACCAGCACCGCGTGCTGCACTGGACCGACGGCAAACTCAGCATCGACTGGGACGAGGCCCCCGCCGTCGTCGTCAAGCTCGGTGAGGAAATCGAAGACCTGTACTGGCGTTCCATCGACCGCCCGAAGACAGCCCACTGGCTCGCTGCGTACACTCTGGTGTCAGGCACGCTGACACCCCACCCGGCTTCCCGCTGGGCCAAGGGCCCGGATGCACTGCCGCTTGAGGGACCGCCCCGGGCACTGACGGACCAGGTGCTCGACGACGAATTCCCGCTGTCAATGTTCTATGAGGCGCTGTCGAAGAAGATGGCGCCGGTCATCGAATCCACCGCCGGAATCACGGGGAGCAGCACGTCATGAGCACAGCCGGAGCAGAGGACACCACCACACTGACGGGGCTGAGAGTCCTGGTGGCCGGAGCGTCCTCAGCTTCCGGAACAGCTGTCTGCAAAGCCCTGGCCGCCGCCGGCGCGAAGGTAGTTGCCGTCGGTTCAAGTGCCGGGCGCCTGGCCGAGGCACTGGAGGACGTCTCCGGTGTTGAACTCCGCACGTGCGATTTGAGCCGGCAGGGCGACGTCGACGGGCTCGCCCGGGACCTGCAGGACGAAGGCGGTGTGGACGGGCTGATCCACCTTGTGGGCGGCTGGCGCGGCGGCGGAACCCTGGCAGACCAGAGCGATGAGGACTGGGATTTCCTGCAGCAGAACATCCTGAGAACCCTGCGCAACGTGAGCCGAAGCTTCATTGGACAGCTGTCCGCGTCCCCGCGCGGCCGCCTGGCCATCGTGTCCTCCACAGCAGTTGAATCCCCCACCAGCGGCAACGCCGGATACGCCGCGGCCAAAGCCGCTGCCGAAGCGTGGGTGCAGGCCATCGCAGCCGAGTTCCGCGGCACCCAGGCAGCCGCCGCCGTCTTCGTCGTGAAGGCGCTGGTGAACGATGCAATGCGCGAGGCAGCGCCGGAGCGGAAGTTCCCCGGCTACACAGGCGTCGACGACCTCGCCGCAGCCTCTGTGCGGCTCTTCACCACCGACGCCGCACAGATCAACGGAAAGCGGATCAGCCTGGTGCCCCGCACCTGACCCATTTTCACCAATGACCCACCTTGAGGAATACTGACACCCGTGACTGATACTGCCTCCCTGCACGATCCTGCCCTGCGAGCCTTTGCCTCGGACAACTACTCCGGCGTTCACCCGGAAATCCTGGACGCACTCGCGGCTGCGAACCTAGGCCACCAGGTGGCCTACGGCGAAGACGTCTACACCGCCAAACTGCGCGAGGTCTTCACCGACCACTTCGGGAACCGGATGCGCGCTTTCCCCGTGTTCAACGGCACCGGAGCCAACGTCATCAGCCTGCAGTCACTGCTGCCCCGCTGGGGCGCGGTCATCTGCGCCTCCACCGCCCACATCAACGTGGATGAGAACGGCGCACCGGAACGCGTGGGCGGGATGAAGCTGCTCACCGTTCCCACCCCGGACGGCAAGCTCACTCCTGAACTGATTGACCGCGAAGCCTGGGGCTGGGGCGATGAGCACCGCGCCCAGCCGCTGGCCGTCTCCATCACCCAGTCCACCGAGCTTGGAACGCTGTACACCGTTGATGAAATCAGGGCCATTGCCGACCACATCCACGCCCGCGGCATGAAGCTGCACATGGACGGCGCCCGGCTGGGCAACGCCGCCGCCGCCCTGGGCGTACCGCTGCGGGCCATCACCGCCGACGCCGGCGTGGACATCCTCAGCCTCGGCGGAACGAAGAACGGCATGATGTACGGCGAGTGCATCGTGGCGCTTGACCCGGACGCCGCACCCGGCCTGGACTACCTGCGCAAGATGAACATGCAGCTGGCCTCCAAGATGCGTTTTGTCTCCGCGCAGTTCATTGCCCTCTACGGCACGGACCTCTGGGAGCGCTCTGCCTCCACGGCCAACGCCATGGCTGCACGGCTGCGCGCCGCAGTGGAAAAGATCGACGGCATCACCCTCACCCAGCCCACCCAGTCCAATGCCGTGTTCGCCACGCTGCCCGCCGGCGTCGCAGACAAGCTGCGGGACAAGTTCCGCTTCTACGACTGGGACCAGGCCACCGGTGAAGTGCGCTGGATGTGCACCTTCGACACCACTGAAGCTGATGTGGACGCGTTTGCAGCGGCGATTGCCGAAGAGGTTTCAGCCGTCCGCTAAACCCCCGCACTGTCGGTGCCGGTGTGCTCCTGCGTAAGCTGTAGCCACGTAACGAATAGGACACACCGGCGAGCCTGCGCATCCTGCGGGCAGGAGCGCCCGTAACCTTCGAGGGTGAGTGCGATTGGTGACCTGTCACAGGTGCCCCCTGATTTCCTGACAGCCCTGGGGGCGCTGCGCCGGGCAAAGTGCCGGCCCGAACTGCGGCTGGAAGAGATTCCGGCCCCTACACGGCTGGCCCCGTTTGCCGTTTCACTGGCGGCCGACGTGACGGCATCGGGTCCGCAGCCGGTCAACGGAACCTTCCACGGACCCGTGGGCCCGGTCCTGCCGGAAAGCCGGGAACTGGCCACCGGCCGCTTCATCCTGCTGCACGACCCGGACGGCAGCGACGTCTGGAACGGCACTTTCCGGATCGTCACGTACATCCGTGCTGAGCTGGAACCTGACATGGGCAACGACCAGATGCTCGGCTCCGTTGCGTGGACCTGGCTGGTGGATGCCCTGCAGGAACACGGCGCACAGTATTCCTCCGCCGGCGGCACCGCCACCCGCATCCTGTCCGAGAGCTACGGCACCCTCTCTGAGCGCAGCGACGCGATCGACATTGAGCTGCGTGCTTCCTGGACCCCGGCCGGTGCCGACGTGCAGGCACATCTTGAAGCCTGGTCGGACATGGTGTGCACGTTCGCCGGTTTGCCGCCGCTTCCCGACGGCGTGTCCCCGCTTCCCCGGCGGCGGCTGAACTAGGGCGGACAGGACATCTGCGAGTTCTCGATAGACTGAAGTTCTTATGACCGCGCAAACTTCCGGCAACCCCGCTTCCGAGCTGTCCGCAGACGAACCCGCTGCCGCGCCCCTTCCAGTCCTTGATGCGCCGCGCGAAGGCGTACCGCTTGTAATCGACACCTTCAGCGGGCTGGAACGTGCCGCAAAGGCCCTTGCCGCCGGCACCGGTCCCGCAGGAGTCGACGCCGAACGCGCCTCAGGCTTCCGCTACGGCCAGCGTGCCTTCCTGGTCCAAATCCGCCGTGAAGGCGCCGGCACCTGGCTGATCGACCCTGAACCGCTGCGCGACCTGAGCATTATCAACGAAGCCCTCTCCGGCGTCGAATGGATCCTGCACGCCTCCACCCAGGATCTGCCCTGCCTATCCGAGCTGGGCATGTGGCCGGACAAGCTCTTCGACACGGAACTGGCAGCGCGGCTGGCCGGCCGGCCGCGCGTGGGACTGGCCGCCGTGATCGAGAACCTGCTGGGCTTCAGCCTGGCCAAGGAGCATTCGGCAGCCGATTGGTCCACCCGGCCGCTTCCCGAGCCCTGGCTGCGCTACGCCGCACTGGACGTGGAGGTCCTGGCGGAGCTGCGTGAGGAACTGATCAAGATCCTCGAGGCAGACGGCAAGCTGGCCTTCGCTGAGGAAGAGTTCGAGGCCATCCGCACCGCTGATCCGGCGCCGCCGCGCACCGATCCCTGGCGCCGCACCTCCGGCATGCACCAGCTGCGTGACCGCCGGCAGCTGGCAGCGGTCCGCGAGCTGTGGCAGGAACGCGAGCAGCTGGCCGAGCGCCGTGACACCGCGCCGGGACGGCTGATCCCGGATGCTGCCATTGTTGCCGCGGCCAGGGCGATGCCCTCCACTGTGCCGCAGCTTCTGTCCACACCGGGATTCCACGGCCGGGCCGCCCACAAAGAGGCCCCCAGGTGGCTGCGCTGCATTGCCGCCGCCCGGGAAACCAAAGACCTCCCGCCGCTTCACATTCCCACCAATTCCCCGCCGCCGCCGCGGGTCTGGGCCAGGAATGACCCGGCAGCCGCTGCCCGCCTGCACACCGCCAAACCGCGCCTCGCCGCATTGGCGGACCGACTGAACATGCCGGTGGAGAACCTGCTGACCCCCGATCACCTGCGCCGGCTGGCCTGGCGTCCGCCGGCGGTGATCGACCTGGATACGATCACGGCTGCACTGCGCGGGCTTGGTGCACGCGAGTGGCAGATCCAGCAGACCGCCGCGGTGCTTACCGTCGCGTTCCTGGATCCTGATCCCCTGCCGGAAAAGGAAACCGAAAAGGACTAGCCAACTACTGCACCCGGTCGAGTTTGTCCGGGTTCCGCATGGCATAGACCCCGGTGATCAGCCCGTCCTCCCGTTCCAGCTGGAAGACGGTTGTCACTGTTCCCTCCTCCCGGAAGGCTACGGCGGGCAGCCCGTTCAGCTCGATGAACTCCGGCGCCGCACCGGCACCAAACTTGGAAGCCAGCCCAAGGAGCAGGGCAGCAACCTTTTCCGGCCCGTAGACCGGCCGGCG
Organism: Arthrobacter sp. 3Tela_A; assembly: GCF_049311025.1. Taxonomy (NCBI): domain Bacteria; kingdom Bacillati; phylum Actinomycetota; class Actinomycetes; order Micrococcales; family Micrococcaceae; genus Arthrobacter; species Arthrobacter sp. 3Tela_A. The sequence continues at coordinate 83,008 of NZ_JAXIOM010000001.1, read as the reverse complement.
GGCTGCGCTTACCTTTCCGCCGCCGTCGGAGTGCAGCACAACGTTAGGAGCCAGCACGTCCAGCAGTGCCTGGGTCTGCCCGGTCAGCGCCGCCTCCAGGAAACGCTCGACGGCGGCACGGTGCTCGGCCTTGTCCGGCAGGGTCCGGGGAGCACCGGTCCGCACCCTTTCCCGGGCCCGGTGGACCATTTGCCGAACGGCGGCTGCTGAGGCATCGAGTACGGCGGCCACCTCCGGATATCCAAAACCGAAGACGTCCCGCAGCACCAGTGCCACACGTTCAGGCCCGCTCAGCTGCTGGAGAAGCACCAGCATGGCAGTGGACACCTCAGCCTCGGCGAGCGCAGCGGCCTCAGGATCATGGCGGGGGGGGGGGGGGCCCCCCCCCCCCCACTCCCCCTGATAATCCTCCCTGCGCCGTTCCGCGGACCGGACGGCGTTGAGCGCCTGCCGGGAGGCCGCCCGGGCCAGGTACGCCCGCGGATGCACCGGAGCCTGGGCAACCGCGGCGTAGCGCAGATACGTTTCCTGGACCACGTCCTCGGCGTCGGCCACTGATCCGGTGACGTCGTAGGCGATGGTGAAGACCATCCGGCGGTGGGCCAGGAACTCCTGCTCACGCTCTGCGTTCAGGCGGCCTGCAGGGCTGAGGTTGTTTCGGTCATCCGGGGTCCGGCCGGCCATGTGTACGCTCCGCTCCGCTTCGCTTCGCCGCGGATCCACCGAAGTGTCATGCGGCACACTACTTCTTTTAGCACCGCAGCGGTCCTCCCGTGCAGGTGGACCCTGCGCGGTGTGTAGCCGGGATGGAGGAATTGCAGGGCGCCGTCCGCCCTGCCCAGGGAGACGCATTGTGCCTGGAAACCGCTGTCATGGGCCGGCAGCGCCTCTCCCGCCAGGGCGCGGAGGATGTTCGACGCCGCCTCAGCCCCCATGGGCATGGCGGTGGCACAGGTCTGCGGAAGGTAGCCGTAGCCGGGATCGGTAATCACCGCGGCGTCGCCGGCGCCGAAGATCCTGTCCTGGCCGCGCACCCGCAGCCGCGAATCGACCGCCAGGCGGCCGCCCGCATCAACGGGCAGTCCGCTGTGCGCCGCCAGCCCGGGGACACCGAACCCGGCACACCACAGGACGGCAGCGGCGTCGGGCAGTTCCTCCGGATCAACCTGCCCGGTCTTCACCGTGACTCCGGCCCGGGCAAGGCTGCGCAGCAGGCGCGTCCGGGCGGCGGCGGAGAAGTGCGGAACCAGGGCCCCGGCGGCGTGAAGTGTCACCGGGTTCCGCGGATAGGCATGGGCAGTTTCCGCGGCCACCTCCACGGCGGTGAGGCCCCCGCCCACCACTGCAACGGGTTCGCCGGGCGCCAGGGACTGCAGCGCCTGACGGGCCGCCTGCGCACCGTTTAGGCGGTCCGGGGCGATTGCCCCGGCCGGGGCGCCTGCGTTGGCGCTGCCTACGGCGTAAACCAGCCAGTCATAGTCCAGCGGTGGGCTTGACCCCAGATGCACCCGGCGTGCAGCTGCGTCAATTTCTTCGGCTGCTGCCTCAACCAGATCCACGCCGGGGTGCAGCAGGGTGCTGAACGCCACGGTCGGATCCGTCCTGGTCCCGGCAGTGTATTCATGCAGCCTGATCCGCTGCGTAAAGCGGGAATCCGGGCTGACCAAACGGACATTCACTCCTTGTCCTGCCAGCCGGTTCGCGGCCATCACGCCGGCATACCCGGCGCCCAGGATTACTGCGTTGGTTTCCATGGGATGTTCCTCCTGCAACTGATCAGGGTGTGTTGTTCCACCCGCAGTTAAGACACCGCCGGGAGCCGTTTTGTGACGGAGGGAAGATCGGGTTTATCCGCCGCTGGCCTCTGGCTAGGCGTTTTCAGGATTTTCCTAGGAAAGTTCCGTAAGCTCATTCCTACTATGGACGATCCCTCTCATAAACCATTGCCCTCCTGTGTTCCAGATGATTTGGATCTAGGGGGGCACCCCAATTGAACGACTGGTATGAATGGCTCATGATCGGCGTCGGCTTGCTGCTGACTGTCGGTACCGGCCTCTTCGTCGCCTCCGAATTTGCCCTGGTCAACCTGGACCGCAGTGATCTGGAGGCCCGCCAGGCCGCCGGAGAGAAGCGTCTGGGTCCCACGATCAAGGCCCTGAAGATCACCTCGACCCACCTTTCGGGTGCCCAGCTGGGCATTACCCTCACCACCCTGCTCTCCGGTTACACCTTTGAACCGGCCATCAGTTCCCTGCTTCGCGGCCCGCTGACCTCGGTGGGCGTTCCCGAAGCCGTTGTTGGCGCAACGGGCACGGTAGTCGCCGTTGTCATTGCCACCCTGCTCTCCATGATCATCGGTGAACTGGTGCCCAAGAACTTTGCCCTGGCGCTGCCCAAGGCGACGGCCAAGGTGGTCGTTCCGTTCCAGGCGCTGTTCACCACCGTCTTCAAGCCGGTCATCCTGCTCTGCAACAACACTGCCAACAAGGTGATCCGTTCCTTCGGCATCGAACCCAAGGAAGAGCTTTCCGGGGCGCGCAGCGCCGAGGAACTGAGCTTCCTGGTACGCCGTTCGGCCCTTGAAGGTGTGCTGGACCAGGACCACGCCGAGCTGCTGCACCGCACACTGCGCTTTTCGGACCACACGGCTGAGGACGTTATGACCCCGCGCGTGCGGATGGTCGGCGTCCAGGCAACGGACACGGCTGAGGACATCATCGCCATTGCCGTCTCCACGGGTTATTCCCGTTTCCCCGTTCTTGGCCGGGACTCGGATGACATCCTGGGTGTGCTCCACGTCAAGCAGGCCTTTGCCCTGCCGCTTCAGGCACGGGGCAGCACAACGGCGGCAGACGTGATGGTCCCGCCGCTGCGGGTTCCCGAATCCATGGGTGTGGATTCCCTGCTGGGCATCCTGCGCAGCCAGGGACTGCAGATCGCCGTGGTGACGGACGAACACGGCGGCACCGCCGGCGTCGTCACCTTGGAAGACCTCGTGGAGGAGATTGTCGGCGAGCTGGAGGATGAACACGACCGCGCACGCGTCGGCGTCGTCCGCACCGGACGCTCGGTTACCTTCGATGCCTCGCTGCGTCCGGACGAACTCCTGGACCGCGCGGGGATCACCGTGCCGGAAGGCGAGGACTACGAAACGCTGGCCGGCTTTGTCACGCACAGCCTGGACCGGATGCCGGAGCTGGGCGATGAAGTGGAGGTCGACGACGGCGTCCTGCGCGTAGAGCGCGTTGTAGGAACGCACGTTGAGCGCCTGCGCTTCACCCCCAACCCCGGATCCGAATCCCCGCGCAGTGCGCACGACCGCCTGGTCGACACCCTGACGAAGGAAGCCATCCATGAGTGAGTATCTGCCCGGCATCATCTGGCTGTTCGTGCTTCTGGCCGTCAACGCCTTTTTCGTGGGTGCCGAATTCGCTGTCATTTCCGCCCGGCGTTCCCAGATTGAACCCAAGGCTGCCCAGGGCAGCAAGGCCGCCAAGACCACGCTGTGGGCGATGGAACACGCCACCCTGATGCTGGCCACCAGCCAGCTCGGCATTACCGTCTGCTCGCTGCTGATCCTGAACGTCTCCGAACCGGCCATCCACCACCTGCTTGAAATCCCGCTGGCGAACACACCGCTGACGCCGGAGGCCATCAGCATCACAGCGTTCATCGTGGCGCTGCTGCTGGTGACGTTCCTGCACGTGGTGGTCGGCGAGATGATCCCCAAGAACATCTCCTTCTCGGTGCCTACCCGGGCTGCGCTGCTTCTTGCTCCGCCGCTGGTGCTGGTGTCCAAGGTCTTCAAGCCGGTCATCTGGAGCCTGAACTCGATCGCCAACGGCGTGCTTCGCCTGTTCAAGGTGGAGCCGAAGGACGAGGCAACCAGCACCTACACGCTGGATGAAGTGGCCAACATCGTGGAGCAGTCCACCCGTGAGGGCGTACTGGACGACGCGACCGGCGCCCTGACCAACGCCTTCGAGTTCACCTCGAAGACGGTTGCGGATGTTGAGGTGCCCCTGGCTGAAATGGTGCTGGTTCCGGCCGAACCGACGCCGGCGGACATCCAGGCGGCGGTGGGCAGCCACGGCTACTCCCGGTACATTCTGGCCGATGCGGACGGCGGGCTGACCGGCTACCTTCACCTGAAGGACGTCATGGACCTGAATACTGCGGAGAAGTTCAATGCTCCGGTTCCGGCCAAGCGGATCCGCCGCCTCGCCTCCGCGTTCCGCGGCAGCGAGCTTGAGGACGCCCTGGATACCATGCGGCGGACCGGAGCGCACGTTGCCCGCGTGTTTGACTCCGAGGGCAACACCACCGGTGTGCTCTTCCTGGAGGACATCATCGAGGAATTGGTCGGCGAAGTTCAGGACGCCACCAGCGTCTAGCTCCTCCGTCCGGTCACAAGACCCGGAATCCGCGACTCGCGGGGTTCCGGGTCTTGCCGTATCTGCCGGAATTTGCTGGGCTGGAGGCGGCGTGCGCCACGCGGCGGCAACCCTTGCAGCTTAAGTTACTCGCTAGTAACATTGAGCGTGAGCTAATCCACATCTCAAAGAGGAGCAGTACGTGAGCCCACAGAGCCGAGCACGGCAGATCAGGGACGTAGTTTTCGTCGACGGCGTCCGCACGCCTTTCGGACGCGCCGGCGAGAAGGGCATGTACGCCGACACCCGTGCCGATGACCTGGTGGTCAAGTGCATCCGCGAACTCCTGCGCCGCAACCCTTCACTGCCGCCCGAGCGTGTGGACGAGGTAGCCATCGCAGCCACTACCCAGACCGGAGACCAGGGGCTGACCATCGGCCGTACGGCTGCCCTGCTGGCCGGGCTCCCCCGCACGGTTCCCGGCTTCGCAATCGACCGCATGTGCGCCGGCGCCATGACCGCGGTGACCACCACTGCCTCCGGCATCGGCTTCGGCGCGTACGACGTCGTCATCGCCGGCGGCGTGGAACACATGGGCCACCACCCGATGGGCTTCGATGCAGATCCCAACCCGCGCTTTGTCACCGAGCGCCTCGTGGATCCGGCTGCCCTGAACATGGGCAACACGGCAGAGAACCTGCACGACCGTTTCCCGAACATCACCAAGGAACGCACCGACGCGTACGCCGCCGCCAGCCAGGAAAAGCTCGCCAAGGCCTACGCCGGGAACCAGATCCAGCCGGACCTGGTTCCCGTTGCCACCAAAAAGGCCGGTGCCGGCTGGACCCTCAGCACGGTTGACGAAGGTCCCCGCCCGGGAACCACGGTCGAGGACCTGGCTACCCTGCGCACCCCCTTCCGCCCGCACGGCCGCGTCACCGCAGGCAACGCCTCCGGCCTGAACGACGGCGCCACCACCGCTCTCCTCGCATCCGCCGACGCCGCCGAGGAACTCGGACTGCCGGTCAAGATGCGCATGGTCGGCTACGCCTTCGCCGGCGTCGAGCCGGAGGTGATGGGCATTGGCCCGGTACCGGCCACCGAGAAGGCGCTGAAGCAGACCGGCCTCTCCATCGAGGACATCGGCCTGTTCGAAATCAATGAGGCCTTCGCTGTCCAGGTGCTCTCCTTCCTGGACCACTTCGGTATTGCCGACGACGATCCCCGGGTGAACCGCTACGGCGGTGCAATCGCAGTCGGGCACCCGCTGGCGTCCTCCGGCGTGCGCCTGATGACCCAGCTGGCCCGCCAGTTCGAGGAAGACCCCTCGGTGCGCTACGGCATGACCACCATGTGCATTGGCCTGGGCATGGGCGCCACCGTCATCTGGGAGAACCCCAACCACCCCGAGTACAACACCGAGTCCACGGAGGCTTCGAAGTAAATGACTGCCACTGATTTCAAGCGCCTCGCCGGGTTGTTCCCCAACGAGGTTGTCACCCACTCCTACGTCTCCGATGTGGAGCTGCCAGGCGGGGCCGGCACCTTCGCACTCATCACGCTGGACAACGACGTCGACCACTCCCGTCCCACCACGCTGGGCCCGAACACACTGCTGGAACTCGGCGGCGTGCTGGACACCCTCAAGGAACGCGCGGCAAAGGGCGAAATCGTCGGCGTCGGCGTCACCGGCAAGCCGCACTACCTGGTGGCCGGCGCAGACCTGTCCGCAGTGAAGACGCTCGGCGAGTACGAGGACGGCGTCGCTATGGCCGCCCTGGGCCACGACGTCTACGCCAAGCTCGGGAACCTGGGCGTTCCCAGCTTCGCCTTCATCAACGGTGTTGCCCTCGGCGGCGGCCTGGAAATCGCTCTGCAGTCCGACTACCGGACGGTCTCCACCGGTGCCGGGGCCCTGGCCCTGCCGGAGGCGTTCATTGGCCTGGTTCCGGGCTGGGGCGGCGTGTACCTGCTGCCGCGCCTGATCGGACCGGAGAACGCCGTGAAGGTCATGATCGAGAACCCGCTGAGCAACAACCGCACGCTCTCCGGTCCGGCTGCCTACAAGCTCGGTGTCGCCGATGCACTGTTCGAACCGGCCGACTTCCTGGAGCAGTCCCTCGCCTGGGCCTCCCGGGTGATCACCGGCACTGAGAACGTGAGCCGCCCCAACGCCGTCGAGCCTTCCGAGGTTGCGGACCGCTGGGACGCTGCCGTTGCAGCCGGGCGCGCTTTCGTGGAGGCACGGACCTCCAACGCCGCCCCGGCACCGGCCAAGGTGCTGGACCTGCTCGAAGCCGGCAAGACCTGGACCCGCGAGCAGTCCCGCGAAGCGGAGTGCGACGCACTGGCCGAACTGATGCAGACCCCGCAGTTCCAGTCCACCGTCTACGCGTTCCTGGATCTGGTGCAGAAGCGGGGCAAGCGCCCCGCCGGAGCCCCGGACAAGAAGCTGGCCCGTCCGGTGACCAAGGTCGGCGTCGTCGGCGCAGGCCTGATGGCCAGCCAGCTCGCCCTGCTGTTCGCCAAGCAGCTCAAGGTGCCGGTGGTCATGACGGACATCGACCAGGAGCGTGTGGACAAGGGCGTGGGCTACGTCCACGCCGAGGTGGACAAGCTGCTGGGCAAGGGACGCATCTCCCCCGACGCCGCGAACCGCACCAAGGCCCTGGTCACCGGATCCGTATCCAAGGAAGCGTTCTCGGATGCCGACTTCGTGATTGAGGCCGTGTTCGAGGAAATGTCCGTGAAGAAGCAGGTCTTCGCCGAGGTGGAGGCCGTCGTCTCCGCCGAGTGCATCCTGGCCACCAACACGTCCTCCCTGTCCGTCACCGAGATGGCAGCAGACCTGCAGCACCCCGAGCGCGTTGTGGGCTTCCACTTCTTCAACCCGGTGGCCGTGATGCCGCTGCTGGAGATCGTGCGCGCCCCGAAGACCGACGACGCTGTGCTTGCCACCGCGTTTGTCCTGGCGAAGCAGCTGAAGAAGACCGCTGTGCTGGTGAAGGATGCGGCAGCGTTTGTGGTCAACCGCATCCTGGGGCGTATGTTCGGCGAAATCACGAAGGTGTTCGACGAGGGCACCGATGCCGCCACAGCGGACAACGCACTGCGCCCCATGGGCCTGCCGATGACCCCGTTCAACCTGCTGGCCCTGGTAGGCCTGCCGGTGGGACAGCACGTGCAGGAATCCCTGCACGCTGCCTTCGGTGACCGGTTCTACGTATCGGAGAACTCGCAGAAGCTGATCGATGCCGGCATCAAGTCGCTGTGGCAGAAGGACGAGGACGGCAAGCCGTACGTGCCGCAGGAAACCCTGGACATGCTGACGTTCGGCGACTCACCGTCCACTTCCGAGGAAGTGCTGCGCCGCACGCAGGACGCCCTGGCTGAGGAAATCGGCCTGATGCTGGATGAAGGCGTGGTGGCTGGTCCGGAGGACATTGACCTCTGCGTCATCCTCGGTGCCGGCTGGCCGATGCACCTGGGCGGAATCACTCCGTACCTGGACCGGGTTGGCGCGTCGGACCGCGTGAACGGGAAGCTGTTCAACGCCGGTGCTGTTCCGGTGGCTGCTGCCTAGTTCTTCACCCGCTTCACCCCTTTTGCCCGCTTGGCACGCTTGGCCCGCTTGGCCCGCGCCGGGCGGACCGGAACGGCGGCAACGAAACTCCTTCGCTCGCAGAGCTCGCCGGAGTATTAAAGCCGCCTAACCCGGTCCGTCCGGCGCTTTTGCGTTCCCTAAGCCTTGGTGCCTGCGCGCCCCCAACGAACCTTCGGGGAGATAGCGCTGTTATGGGTCATTCTCGCCCAACCTTCGTTGAGGTAATGCTGTTCTGAACGAATCAAACCAGCATTACGTCACCGAAGGTTGCGCCGAAACGTCCCTAAAGGCCGTTATCTCCCCAGAGGATGCGGGGGTTATCGCTTTGGGCCTCTGAGGTGTTTGCCTCGGCTCGGACTGGGCAGCCCGATCGAGGGCATCTGGCGGCCCGGTGGAGCCGGCGGTATGCAAGGATGAGCGGATGAAAACGGAGCCGGGCCTGCTGCTCGAGGGTCCCCGCAGGCGGCGCCTGTGTCTTGAACTCGCGACGGAACTTGATTCCGGCGTTCGAAGCGCAGTCTTCCATCTTGGGTATGACCTGGACCCCGGCAAAGGAACCTCCACAGTCATGTTCGCCCTGTCCAGCTCCAGTTCAGACGGCGGTACACCCAGCGAGGACCCGTCCGTGGAGGGCCTGGCAACAACACTTCTATCGATCGATACGTCCAGCAACACGGACGAGAACGTCGCGCGGGCCCTGGAACGAGCTGTCGGTACGGCACGCTACTGGCAGGAGCCTGACGGTGAGGATGTGCTCGCCGGGATTCCAGCCATCGCCGACGCGCTCCGTCCGATCGCCGGGCAGGTCCTTGCCACCCATGCCGGGCAAACATGGTCGCAGGAGCATCAGGCAGGGCAATGGGCCATCGACTGGCGTTCCGCAGAGGATCCGGCACCGCCGCCCCGGAATCCGCAGGAGGTACTGAACAGGTGGGCGGAAGAAATCCGCGCCGACGAAGCGCAGGCCGCACAGGACCGCCCTGACAGTGTTTATGCCAACGTCTCCGGCAACTGGTGGTCTTTCCCCCTCGGCCTCCTCCGGACAACCGGTGCCATCCCCGCCGCCCTGAACCTTGTGGAGGACTCTATGGGCTGGCGGGAAGCAACAACCATTCCGGTCTACGCGGTCGGCCGGACTTTCGAAATCCGCACCGCCACTGACTGGAGTGCACTCTGCCGGCGCTATCCCCTGGACGTCACCGCTTCCCGCCGCCATGACTGGTTCCGCACCACCGGACGGGACGGCCCTTGGGTGATCCCGGATTGGCAGCGGGTTGCCAATGAATGGGACGCAGTACATCTGACGACTATGGGCTACCTGAACACGGCTGGCCGGGCGCTTGATGTGGACGCTGACACTGCCACAGTGCTCGCCGGGTGGGATCCCAACAGCACACTGTGGCTGACCGACGTCGTCCGGGAAGCAGAGGCTTCGCGGCAGATATGGTCCAAGGAGCCAAACAGTGAGACGTGGGTCCGGACCGCATAGCTCCCTGCCTTCAGCTAGCTCTCCCGGGCGGAGCGGCCGTGGATGAGACCTGTGGGAATTCCCAGGAAGGCAGGTTCCGGAGCGGCACAGCAGGATGACTCCACGGCAGCGGCAGGGACGGCATCCTCTGCCGGGCCGCAGCAGGATGATTCGGCTTCATCCTCAGCCGCAGGCGCATCACAGCAGCTGCCGCCGAGGTCAGTAGAGCAGACACCGGTTTCCGGCAGGACGAGCTCTACCTTGTCCGCGGCTTCCCGGTCTCCCGCCAAGGCTGCGGCAATGGAGCGGACCTGCTCGTAGCCGGTGGCCATCAGGAACGTGGGCGCCCGGCCGTAGGACTTCATGCCGACAATGTAGAAGTCTTTCTCAGGGTGGGCGAGGAGCCTGGCGCCGTGCGGCTCCACGGTGCCGCAGCTGTGGAACTCGGGGTCGATGAGCGGCCCGAGCTGTCGCGGGGCTTCCACCGCCGGATCAAGGTCCAGCCGGACCTCACGCAGCATGTCCAGGTTGGGACGGAAGCCGGTGGCGGGCACCAGCAGGTCTACGTTCAGCTGCATTTCCCCGGCCGGAGTACTTCCCACAACGGTGAAGCTGTCCGACGTCTTGAATCCGGTGATCCGGAATGAAGTGTGCAGTTCAATTCGTCCCGCTTCGACGAGGGCACGCAGCCGGGTTCCCAAAGCGCCGCGGGCGGGCAGGCCGTCCAAGTCGCCGCCACCGTAGACCCCGGCGGGCGAGCTGCTGCGGATGGCCCAGCTGATCCGGGTACCCGGCTCCAGTTCAGCCAGCTCCCCTAGTGCAAGGAGCGTATTGGCAGCAGAGTGTCCGGCGCCCACAACCAGGACATGCCTGCCCGCAAACCGGTCACGCTCACGGCCCAGAACGTCCGGAAGCGAACCCGTGATGACGCCGGCAGCGTAGGCCTCTGCTTCGCCGGCGGCAGGAAGTCCCGACTGGCCGAGCGGGTTTGGGGTGTTCCAGGTACCGGAGGCATCGATCACTGCGCGGACCCGGTAATCAGCCACACTGCCGGATGCCTCCCGGACCCGGAGGAGGAACGGAGCACTTTCCCGTCCGCCGGTTCGGGTCTTGTCCAGGCCGTCACGGGTGACGGCCAGGACTTCACTGTTCAACCGCAGGGCGGCCCTGAGTGCAGGGACGGCAGCAAGCGGGCGAAGGTACTGCTCCACGAGTTCGTTTCCGGTGGGCAGCGACTGCGCGTCCGGTTCCTGCCAGCCGGTGCCTTCCAGCAGGCGGCGGGCGGCGGCGTCGACGTCGTACTGCCACGGTGAGAACAGCCGGACGTGCCCCCAGGCGCTGACGGCGGCGACTGGTGAACTGCCAGCCTCGAAGATGACGGGATTCAGTCCGCGTTCGAGCAGGTGCGCGGCGGCAGCCAACCCCACCGGGCCGGAGCCGATGACAGCGACGGGAAGCTGGGACAATGCGGTGTCGGTCTGCGACATTGGATTCCTTAGGCGAAAGGGGTGGGTTGGGATGAGTCGCCGGCCAGCAGGTCGGCAACCAAGGCTTCGATGCGGGACCGGATGCTGTCGCGGATCGGGCGGACGGCGTCGAGGCCCTGTCCCGCGGGATCGTCGAGTTTCCAGTCTTCGTAGCGTTTTCCCGGGAAAACCGGACAGGTGTCCCCGCAGCCCATGGTGATGACGACGTCGGATTCCCGCACCGCGTCGGTGGTCAGGACCTTCGGCAGCTCGGCGGACATGTCGATGCCGTCTTCGGCCATCGCTGCAACGGCGGCCGGGTTGATCCGGTCCGCGGGCTCGGATCCGGCAGACCGGACGTCGATCCGCCCTTCGCCAAGGACCCGGAGGTAGGCGGCTGCCATCTGCGACCGGCCGGCGTTGTGGACACAGACGAACAGGACGGATGGTTTGGCTGCGGAGGTCATCGGCGTGCCTCTTCTGCCGGAGCTGCGGGTCCTGGAGCAGCAGCAGGCCAGAATTTCTTCTGCGCCCACAGGGCGACGTAGACAAGGGCTACCAGGACGGGAACTTCGATCAGCGGGCCGACGACGCCGGCCAGCGCCTGGCCGGAGGCGGCGCCGTAGGTTCCGATCGCCACGGCGATGGCGAGTTCGAAGTTGTTTCCGGCCGCGGTGAAGGCCAGCGTGGTGGTGCGCGGATAGCCCATGTTCAGAATCCGGCCGAGAAGCATGCCGGCACCGAACACCACGATGAAGTAGACCAGCAGCGGCAGGGCAACGCGTGCGACGTCGAGCGGGTTCGCGGCAATCTCGTCCCCCTGCATCGCGAACAGCACCACGATCGTGAACAGCAGCCCGTAGAGTGCCCACGGGCCGATCTTCGGCAGGAACCGGTCCTCATACCAGGCGCGCCCCCGGGCCCGTTCACCGAACGTACGGGTGAGGAATCCGGCCAGGAGCGGAATGCCGAGGAAGATGAGCACACTGAGCGTGATGGCCCAGAAGGAGAAGTCCGTGCTGGTTGTCTCCAGGCCCAGCCAGCCGGGCAGGACCTGCAGGTAGAACCAGCCCAGCGCGCCGAAGGCAAGGACCTGGAACACCGAGTTGATGGCCACCAGCACCGCCGCGGCCTCACGGTCGCCGCAGGCAAGATCGTTCCAGATCATCACCATCGCGATGCAGCGGGCCAGCCCCACAATGATCAGCCCGGTGCGGTATTCGGGCAGGTCCGGAAGGAAGATCCACGCGAGGGCAAACATAAAGGCAGGCGCCGCCACCCAGTTCAGGATCAGGGACGTGACCATGAGTTTGCGGTCAGCCACCACCTTGCCGGTCTCGCTGTAACGGACCTTCGCCAGCACCGGATACATCATCACCAGGAGCCCGACGGCGATGGGCAGGGACACGTCCACGACCTTCACGGAGTCCAGGGCGGCTCCAATACCAGGAATGAAGCGGCCCAGCAGCAGACCTGCCGCCATGGCAGCGACGATCCAGACCGGCAGGAACCGGTCAAGGGTGGAAAGCCGTGCGGCGGCGGGGTTGGGCACAGTGCTCCTCAGCGGGAAGGGGTTTGGCGCGGCCAGGAGCGGCCGGGGCCTATATCGATATCCGTCAATGTCGACTATCCCGCCTTATATCGAAGGATGTCAATCTCAGGCATAATGGTTCGGTGGACACTGCCCAGAGAGCTCCCGAGCCCGTCGCCGATGCCTGCTGCCCGTCCGTGACCCAGGAAATACTCAGCATCGAAGACGCCCAGCGGTTCGCCCAGCTGCTCAAGGCCGTGGCGGAGCCGACTCGGCTGCGCCTCGTGTCCATCATCGCCGCACAGGAGAACAAGGAGGCCTGCGTCTGCGACCTCACTGAACCCGTTGGCCTGGGACAGCCCACAGTCTCCCACCACCTGAAGATCCTGGTAGACGCCGGAATCCTGCGCCGCGAGAAGCGCGGAGTGTGGGCGTATTACGCCATCATCCCGGGGGCCCTGGAAAGGGCTGCAGCTGTCCTGTCCCCTGCTTCCTGAGCCCGGGAGACGGCGTCACACGGCCCGGATTTATCAGTAACCTTGCTAGAGTGGATGCCATGACTGCCCGCCGCCTTCTGTACACCCGTGCTTCTGCACAGGTGCTGACGGCGTACCTGAAGCGGCTGCTGCTGGCCAAGCGGGCCAGCGGGACCAACGGCTGGATGAGTTCCTGGGGCACCAACGCGCACGGCGAAATTGCCGGCTGCCCGCCGCCACGCACCTGCTAAGCACCTGCGTTCTGATCTGAGGACGGACAGGTGCGCTCTGCCATGCCCAGGTACCCCGCGTGAAAGAACCAGCCATGTCCCACTCTTCCCCTGCCCTACCCGAAAACCAGCGGCCGCACTCCATCTGGCGCGGCGTCCACCAGACCCTAAGCAAGGACACCACCGGGGGCGCCCTCCTGCTGGGCGCGACCGTGATTGCCCTTATCCTGGCCAACTCACCCCTGGCTGACTTTTATGAGTCAGTACGGGAGTTCTCCTTCGGCCCCGAAGCCCTGCACCTGAACCTCAGCGTTGCTGCCTGGGCGGCGGATGGCCTGCTGGCCGTCTTCTTCTTTGTGGTAGGCCTTGAGCTGAAAGAGGAGTTCGTCGCCGGCAAACTGCGGGACCCGCGCACCGCCGTCGTGCCTATTGTCGCCGCCATGGGCGGAGTCGCCGTCCCGGCGCTGATCTTCACGCTGATCAACCTCAATGCCGGTGGAGACGCCCTCAACGGGTGGGCGATTCCGGCCGCCACCGACATCGCCTTCGCTGTAGCCGTCATCGCAGTGGTGGGCAGGATGCTCCCGCCCGCACTCCGAACCTTCCTGCTGACCCTGGCCGTCGTCGATGACCTGCTGGCAATCTCCATCATCGCCGTCTTCTACACCGATGACATCGCGTTCCTTCCGCTGCTGGCCGCCCTGCTGCCGCTGGCGGTCTTCGCTGTGCTGGTCCAGCGCGGCGTCCGGACCTGGTGGGTGCTGATTCCCCTGGGCGTGAGCGTCTGGGCCCTGATCCATGCCTCCGGCATCCACGCTACGGTGGCCGGTGTCCTGCTTGGCTTTATGGTCCCCGTCATTGCGAAGGGCCGCGCCAAGGTCCCGGCCGGCACCCGGGAAGACGGCACCCCGCTCTTCGAGGGCCTGGCGGCCCACTTTGCGGACAAGTGGTCCGTGTTCTCCAGCGCCGTCGCCGTGCCGGTCTTCGCGTTCTTCTCCGCCGGAGTGACGGTCGGCGGCTTCAACGGACTGCTCGAGTCCCTCGGAGACAGCATCGCCCTGGGCATCATCGGGGGTCTGGTGCTCGGCAAAGCGATCGGCATTACCGGCGGGACGTTCCTGATCACGAGGCTGCGCGGGATCACCATAGACAAGTCCCTGGCCTGGATCGACATCGTGGGGATGTCGTTCATCGCCGGCATCGGGTTCACCGTATCCCTGCTGGTTGGCGAACTTTCCTACGATCCTGCCGGTGCGGCCTCGGACCACATGAAGGTGGGCGTGATTGTGGGGTCGATGATATCTGCGACGATCGGCGCCGTGATCCTAACCGCCCGGAACCGTCATTACCGCCGCTAGTCACCGGCGTCGAGCCCGGTCACCGGAGTCCCGGAACGTTCATAGACCATGCGGACAACGCCGGATGGGAAAGCCTGCGGTTCTGCGGCAAGGGTGAAGGCTGCCGGAACGCCGGCGCCGTCAGGGAAGATGCGCTTGCCGCTCCCCAACGTCACCGGGTACAGGAAGAGGTTAAGCCGGTCCAGGATTCCAGCAGCCAGCAGGCCTCCCGCCAGCGCGCCGCTGCCCACAACATGGATGTCCTCATGCCGGTCCTTCAACGCGGCTGCGTCTTCAGCTGCGGACAGGACAGCTGTTCCTTCCCAGTCTGCGTCGTGGAGGGTCCGGGACACGACGTACTTGTCCATGGCGTTGAACTTCTCTGCGATGGGATTGGAGTTCCCCCGCTGCGGCCAGTAACCGGCGAAGATGTCGTAGGTCCTGCGGCCCAGCAGCAGTGCGTCCATCTGGTTGATACCGGCCATAATCGCACTGCCGGATTCGGAGTCGGCAAAGGCGGCCTGCCAGCCGCCGAGGGTGAAGCCGCCGGAGGTGTCCTCCTCCGCACCGCCGGGACCTTGGTAGACGCCGTCCAGCGTCAGGAACAGGTCAAGGGAAATCGTTCCCATGGTTCACTCCCCTGCCTGCCGGCGGACGATCTCCGCAATCCAGATTGGTGCGTAAGGCGAGGTGCAGTTTGGCGGCGTCGGGTAGTCCTTGAGCACTTCAAGCCGTTCCCCGATGCCGATGGCGCGGTTGCGGAACTCCGGATGGGCTATGCCAATCTGCGCCAGGCAGGTGTTCATGGCCCACTGCAGCCGGTCCGGAGCATCCCGCATGTCCACCTCAATGGCATCCAGCAATTCTGAGAGATCCACGCCTTCGGGACTCTTCGAAACACGTTCACTGGTGAGCGCCCAGCCGGCACTCGCGGCCACCGGATCCGGATCGGAGAGCCAGCGAAGGCGGAGCTCCTCAGCATGGGGGCTCTTTTTTACCACGTAGTTCACAAGCCAGTCCTGCACCTTGGGACTGCGTGATTCGCGCAGCATGGCATCCAGTTCGTCCTGTTCGAACGACTTGGGCCGGCAGATCAGCAGTGCCAGCAGACGTGCCGCAGTGTCACCGCTCTGCCAGAGCTGGACGGACAGTGTGTGCTGAGTCTTGAGTTCCTTGGCGACGGCTCGGAGGCGACTGAGGTTCACCCCGTAGTCGTCGCCGTGTCTCTCATTCACTGCCCGCATTTTTGGATCTTCAAGAGCGGAAAGCTGGGCCATCACACTATCCACCGCCGTCCTGGCGGTTCCCGTCGCAGCCATTTCGGTTTCTCCTTTCACATGCTGTGCCCTGGACTGCGCAGGTCCGGGCCCGGTTCGGTGCTGAGTTGCAGGAATCTGTTCCGCAACGCGACCGCACCTGGAACGAGTGCCAGGCCGGCAACCAGCCCGAACAGCATCGCCGGTCCGCCTACGGCCGCCACAGACCCGGCGTGAGCGCATATCCCGGCCAGGGTTATACCCGTCAGACCGAGCGAAACTGCCATGACGTTTACCCATGTGGTCGTGCTCAGGGTCAAGGCGCCTTCCGCTACCACGGCCGTAAGTATCTGCCACCCGGCAAGCAGGGCGACTTCAAAGCAGGCAATCGCTGCAATGGCCGCGGCGGCATAGGGAACGGCGAGGTTGGCGGCCTGCGGATAGGCCGCGGCGTACCCGCCGGCCAGAAGCGGCAGCATGACCTGGGCAAATACCGCAGCACAGGCTATGGCTCCAAGGGCGACGCGCAGTGGAAGTGCTTCCTGTCTGGTCATAGCCGAACTCTCTCCGAGCGGTCAGCTGCTGTCAACCATCAAGCGCTGGTTCCTGCACGACCAGCTGCACCGGGAGAACCGCCCCGGCCAGGCATCAAGGACGGCACCTACGGCGTTTTGGCCCGGCAGATGCTCGTCCACGCGTACGACGAGCTGTCCGGCTACGGATACTGTGAATCAGCTCCGGGCCCAATGACAGATCCCGGGAGCATCTTCGGGCCGCTCGTACTCAGGGCCATGGTCCAGGCCCTGCGGCCCGTGACAGCCCTGTGCGCAAGGACTCCGGTGACGACAGCGCAAGCGGTCGCCGCCAGGAATGGCAGTAGGAAGAGCGCTTCGGACAGGACGCTCCGTCCTCGGGCCATTGATGAAAGGAACATCACCGGGCTCAGCACCACAAGCAGCACGGGGATGAAGGTGAACATCACGGCCCAGAGAACCAGCAGGGTTGGCCGGCCTGACCGCACAACCGGCTGGACACTCACAACAGTCCGTTCGCACGAATGCCGGGACGACCACGCCCCGCAGCGAGCAGCGTCATCTTTGGCTCCACAGCCGGCATCTGTGCCTCCCCGTGAGACTGCCCTCCCACACAGCCGGAGGGCGTGCAGGCAACCCCTGGCCGGCAGAATACACCAGGAATCGTCATGCGCCCCGAGCACAAACCGACCCTCCCGGGCCAGTATGGGCGGCAGGAGGGTTCGGGTTAGGCGGCTTTAATACTCCCTGCGAGCTCTGCGAGCGGGGAGTTTCGTTGCCGCCGTTCCGAACCCTCCGGCCGAACCGCCGTTCCGAAGCTTCCTGCCGCGTGCTCGACGTTCAGTGAATCCGTTCGAGTGCCGCAGCAAGGTACGGCGCCGTCCGCGACGCTTCGCAGGCAGCCACCTCCTCGGCGGTCCCGGCACAGATGATCCGGCCGCCGTCGTCGCCGCCCGCCGGACCCATGTCGATCACCCAGTCAGCAGAGGCCACCACGTTCATCGAGTGCTCCACCACCACCACGGTGTTTCCCGCGTCCACCAGCCGGTTGAGCTGGGCCAGCAGCAGTTGCACGTCCTGCGGGTGCAGACCCGTGGTCGGCTCGTCCAGAAGGTAGAGCGTGTGCCCGCGCCGGGCACGCTGCAGCTCTGTGGCCAGCTTGATGCGCTGCGCCTCACCGCCGGACAGTTCCGTTGCCGGCTGGCCGAGCCTTAGGTAACCGAGGCCGACGTCGAGCAGGGTCCGCAGACTGCGGGCTGCGGCCGGAACATCGGCGAGGAACTCCGCCGCAGTCTCCACCCGCATGCCCAGGACATCCGCGATCGACTTGCCGCGGTAGGTGATCTCCAGGGTCTCCTCGTTGTACCGGGCACCGTGGCAGTCCGGGCAGGGACCGTAGGTGCCGGGCAGGAACAGCAGTTCGACGGCGAGGAATCCCTCGCCCTGGCAGGTTTCGCACCGGCCGCCGGCAACGTTGAAGGAGAACCGTCCGGCGTTGTAGCCGCGCGCCCGCGCTTCGTCCGTACCTGCGTAGAGCCTGCGCACATTGTCGAACAGGCCGGTGTAGGTGGCGAGGTTCGAGCGGGGTGTCCGGCCGATGGGCCGCTGGTCCACCTTCACCAGCCGGTCCAGGTGTTCAAGACCCTGAATGCGCCGCACCTGGACGCCGGGGTCGTCAGTGGCGTCCCGGGCTTCGTCGTCGTCCTCAGCTTCCGGCGGCGCTCCGTTGACCTGGGTGCCTACCGCTTCGGCGAGGACCTGGCTGACCAGAGTCGATTTACCGGAGCCGGATACGCCGGTGACGGCGGTGAGCACGCCGAGCGGGATATCGGCGTCGAGCTCCCGCAGGTTGTGCCGCGAAATGCCCTTCAGTGACAGCCACCGCTCGGCCCGGCGCCGGGCGGGAACCGTATCTGCGGCTTCCCCGAAGAGGAACGGCCGGGTGGCGCTGTCCGGTACGTCTGCGAGTCCTGCCACCGGGCCGCTGTAGAGCACGGTGCCGCCGCCGTCGCCGGCCTGCGGACCGACGTCGACGATCCACTCGGCACTGCGGACCACGTCCATGTTGTGCTCGACGACGAACACTGAGTTCCCGGCGTCCTTGAGTTCCTGCAGAACGGCCAGCAGCGGTTCGGCATCCGCCGGGTGCAGACCCGCTGACGGCTCATCCAGCACGTAAACGACGCCGAACAGGCCCGAGCGCAGCTGCGTGGCGATGCGCAGCCGCTGCATCTCCCCTGGCGAGAGAGTCGGGGTCGCGCGGGAAAGGCTGAGGTAGCCCAGGCCCAGGGAGATCAGGATCTCCAGCCGGGACAGCAGGTCACGGGTGATGGTGACGGCAACCTCGGTGTCCTCGTTGGATGCCGCCGATCGGGAGGCAGTGCCCGCAGCCTTGAGTTCCGCCGTCGGCCGGATGATCTCGGCCAGCTCGCCGAGGGTTGCTCCGTTGAGCTCGGCGATGTTGCGGCCGGCGAAGGTGACAGCCAGTGCCTCAGGGCGCAGGCCCGCTCCTCCACAGACCGGGCAGGGTCCTGAGACCATGTACTCCAGGACCCGTTCGCGCATCTTCGCGCTGCCCGAATCGGCCAGCGTATGCAGCACGTAGCTGCGGGCGCTCCAGAAGCGGCCCTTGTACGGTTTGGCTACGCGGTCGCGCTGCGGAGTGATGGTGACCACGGGCTGCTCCTCGGTGAAGAGGATCCAGTCGCGGTCCTTCTTCGGCAGCTTCCGCCAGGGCACATCGACGTCGTAACCGAGGTGGATCAGGATGTCCCGCAGGTTCTTGCCCTGCCAGGCACCAGGCCAGGCAGCAATGGCCCCTTCCCGGATAGTCAGGGACGGATCAGGGACCAGGGACTCCTCGGTGACGGTGTGGGCAACGCCCAGACCGGAGCACTCGCGGCACGCGCCAGCAGCCGTGTTGGGTGAGAACGCGTCAGAATCCAGGCTGCCGGGCTCGGCGTCGGCCGGATAGGTGCCGCCGCGGGAGAAGAGCATCCGCATCGAATTTGAAAGCGTGGTGAGAGTGCCAACCGTTGACCGTGAGCTGGCAGTGCCGCGGCGCTGCTGGAGCGCGACGGCGGGAGGCAGGCCCGTAATAGCCTCCACCTTGGGATTGTGGCCCTGGGAAATCAGGCGCCGCGCATACGGCGCAACCGATTCGAAGTACCGCTTCTGTGCCTCCGCGTAGATGGTCCCGAACGCCAGGGACGACTTGCCGGAACCGGAGATCCCGGTAAAGGCAACAATCGCGTCTCGCGGAATGTCGACGTCGACGCTGCGGAGGTTATTCTCCTGCGAACCGCGGACACGGACCATACCGTTGCCGGCGGGATCGGACGTGGAGGTGGGAGCGGACTGGACAGCGGGTTGAGTGCTCACCCATCGACGCTAACAGGCAGCCTGCTTCCGGTTCAGTGAATCGTGCCGGGTTTCACCAACGGCGTGATTGGTGTCCAAGCGGATAAGTTGGAATCCATGAAGGACCAGATAGAGCAGATCCTGGCTCAGTGGACGGCGGAACGGCCGGATCTTGACGCCTCCCCGATGGCCGTCGTCGGGCGTATTTCCCGGGTGTCCCGGAAGGCGGACGTCCGGCTGGCAGGGACCTTTGCCGCACACGGACTCGACGCGGCTGCCTTTGACGTCCTGGCGACCCTGCGCCGGTCCGGCGCTCCGTACACCCTGAGCCCGTCGGAGCTGACGGCCAGCACCATGGTCACCTCTGCCGCCATCGCGCAGCGGCTGAACCGGCTGGAGGAACGCGGCCTGGTCTCCCGTACCAAAAACTCGGCCGACGGCCGGGGCAAGCGGGTCGCGCTTACGGCGGACGGACTCGCACTCATCGACCGGGCCTTGCCGGACCATCTCGAGACTGAGGAAAGGATCCTCGCCGGGCTGAGTCCGAAGGAGCGGGCGCTCCTTGCCGGTCTGCTGGCCCGCATCGAGGCGACCCTGGACGAGAAGTAGTCTCTATCGTCCGCGGCGGAACGGCATTCTGCCGCCCCTTGGCGTTGCAGAACACCGCACCGGCGCTGCACAACTAGCGCCTGCTCTGGTTGACTACCGGTCATGGCATCCCGAAGCAGCTCTTTCGTCTGGCCGGCAGTACACGAGGAACGCCGTGCGCTGGTTAGAGACCTGGCGGACCTTCCGGGCGATGCATGGGAGACGCCGTCGTTGTGTCCCCGCTGGACCGTGCATGACGTCGTCGCACACCTGCTGGACACAGCTCTGACAACACGGCTGGGGTTCCTGCGCGGCATGATTACCGCCCGCTTCGACTTCGACCGCAGCAACGACGCCGGTATCCGGAAGCACCGTGGAAACAGTCCCGCTGAAACCCTGGAGGCGTTTCGCTCGGTTCAGCACCGGACCAGCGGACCCCCGGCGCCCCGCGCCACCCGACTGGTTGAAGCACTGGTCCACGGTGAGGACATCCGCCGGCCGCTGGGGATTGTCCGCGGGTACCCCTTGGATGCTGTCGCCGTAGCCCTGGACCACCAGTCGGCGGCTTCCGTGAAAATCGGCGGCGGCCGGGAACTGGTGGACGGCCTGCGGCTGGCAGCGGACGACGGCGCCTTCCGGCACGGCAGCGGCGCCGAGGTCCGCGGGTCTTCCATCGCGCTGCTGCTCGCGGTCTCCGGACGGCCGGTCCGGGACGATGAGCTGTCCGGGCCCGGAGCCGGCACGCTGCTGGAGCGCCGCTCAATACAGCGGAATGCCTAGCGTTCGGCCGGCAACCACTGAACGTCAACGATCTAGAATCGCCCCACCATCTTCCGTCGACCGTGAGGGGAACACAATCTCATTTCAGGCGTACCTGGACACTATCGAGAAAAAGACGGGGCGGACTCCCCGCCAGCTCGTGGACGAAGCCCGGGCAAAGGGTTTCGACAGGCCTGACGTTAAAGCCGGTGAAATCCTTGAATGGCTGAAGACCGATTACGGACTCGGCCGCGGCCACGGGATGGCGCTGGTGCACGTGATCCGGAACGGCCCCTCGATCGATGCCAGGCATGTGGGGACCTCCGGGCCGCACCAGGACGAATCCGACACGCTCTGGCTGGACGGGATCGCAACCAAACCTTCGTGAGGCCCCGGAGGGCACGGGGTTTCAAGCGCGAAGGCCACGACAGCGCAGGCCGGAGGGCCCGGGGGAAGGCGGCTTTAATACTCCGTGCGAGCTCTGCGAGCAAAGGAGTTTCGTTGCCGCCGTCCCGGGCTCCCCGGCGCCCAGGGCAGCACCGAGAGCGACGCCCAGGAACTCCTAGAACAGAGCAACCTTCGGGACCTGCGGGAAGATCCGGTCCAGTTCCTCAAGGTCCTTCTCCGATGGCACCCACGAGGCTGCTTCGGCGTTCTGCTGCACCTGCTCCGGTTTGGTGGCTCCGGCAATGACCGAAGAAACCGAGGGACGCGAGGCCAGCCAGGAGAACGCCACCTGCACCTCGGTCAGGCCACATTCCCGTGCGAACTCACCGAACTCACGCAGCTGGTCAAAGTCGGCGTTCTGCAGCAGGTTGGTGCGCGAGTGCGTCAGCCGGCTTCCCTCGGGTGCCTGACCGGAACTGTACTTGCCGGTGAGCAGGCCGTTGGCCAGCGGGAAGTACGGCAGCACCCCGAGCCCGTAGGCTTCGGCGGCAGGAGTGACTTCCAGTTCGGCGCGGCGGTCCAGCAGGTTGTAGTGGTTCTGCGCAGAAATGAAGCGGGTGCTGCCCTTGATGCGGGCTGTGAACTCAGCTTCGGCGATCTGCCAGCCGGAACGGTTCGAGTGGCCGATGTAGCGGACCTTGCCACTGGTAACCAGGTCATCCAGGGCGGCCAGGGTCTCGTCGATGGGGGTCAGCGGGTCCGGGGTGTGGAACTGGTAGAGGTCGATCCAGTCCGTTCCCAGCCGGCGCAGGGAGGCTTCGGCAGCGCGCACAATGTAGCGGCGGGATCCGCGTGCACCGAAGTCCGGTCCGTTGGCGCCCCGCATGTCCATGCCGAACTTCGTGGCCAGGACAATGTCTCCGCGGCGGGCACCCAGGGCCTTGCCCAGCCGGGTTTCGCTCAGGCCGGGTTCGGCACCGTAGGTGTCGGCAGTATCAAAGAGGGTGATGCCGGCGTCGATCGCGGCATGGACGACGGCGTCTGTCCCCTCCTGGGATTCGGTGACGGTACCCGTTCGGCCGAGGTTGTTACAGCCCAGGCCGACGGTGGAAACGGTCAGCCCGGAATTGCCAAGTCTGTTGTAGGTGGTCATCCTGCCACGCTATCAATTGCCGCCGCGCAGCCAGGGCCGCGACAGGCTAGGAACCGAAGGTGCTCATGGGACCGTTCGGGCTCGGAGGCTTATCCGTTTCCAGGATGTACTGGATTGGAATTGGCCCCGTGGGAAGCATCCCGGGATAAATGCTCTCGTGGTTGCGGCGGCGGGGATAGTTACCGCTCTGCCGCAGCTGGCGTGAAAACGAGTTCGAGGATACGGGGTCCAGCTGGCCCTGCTCACACCAGATGATGTACATCCCGTACAAGTCCGCCGCGGGGGTGGCTTCGCTCTCGCTGAGGCCGGTGATGGTGCATTCCTGCAGAAAGTCCTCGACGGGACCGGATTGTGCCTGTTCCATACTGTTGACACTAGCCACGCCGCCTGCGGGTGGGAAGAGTCCTTAGGGTGAACTCTTGCCTTCGCTGCGCAGGTAATCCTCAAAGCTCTCCGGCGCCGCACCGGTGAGTTCCGCGACGTCGTCACTGACCCGGTCCATTTCCCCGGTGGCGATGGCTGCGTAGCTGGTGGCCCAGGCCACCGCCTGCCACTGCGTCGCTCCCGCCGCGAGGCGTGATTCAACGGCTTCGTCCAGGGACTCGGCGTAGTAGGTGATGCGCTCCCCTGTCACGCGCGAGAGGATCTCGGCTACCTCCGCCATGGACAGGGACTGGGGCCCGGTCAGCGTGTAGGTCCGGTGGGCATGCGGCACGGGATCGGCCAGGATCCGGGCAGCCGCCCGCGCGACGTCGGTTCGCGCCACGGGAGCGAACCTCCCGTCAGCGGCGGGGCCGCGGATGACGCCGTCGCGCCCGACGAAGGACGGCAGGATGTCCTGGTAGAAGGCGTCACGCAGGAACGTGTACGCCAGGCCGCGTTCCTTGATGTACTGCTCGGTGTCCCAGTGGTCCCGGCCCAGGGTGAAGACGTCGTTCTCCGCCGCGCCCATAAAGGACGTATAGACAATGTGCTTCACCCCGGCGTCGACGGCGGCATCCACGAACGTACGCTGGTCCTGTGCCCGGTACGGGTTCTCCGCCGCGGACACCATAAACAGGGTCTGCGTTCCGCGCAGCGCGCGTTCGGCATGCTCCTTGTCCGCATAGGAGACTGCGAATGTTGGGGTATCCGGCTGCTGCGGGATCCGCGCCGTATGCCGCGCCAGCAGGCGGACCGGAATACCGGCGTCACCCAGCAGACGTGCGACCATACCGCCAAGTGCACCGGTGGCTCCCGTGACGGCGAGAGGAGGGAGGTTGTTCGGCATAAAAGCCACCTGCTTTCCTTTGCCCCGCCGGGCCTGCGGGGCTTACTTGATCTTGGGTATCTGTCCTGTGGGCGCCTGCTGCCCGGGCAGCGGACGGGCGAAGGGAACCTTTGTTCCCAGCACCTGCGCGACGACGTCGTTGGCCACCTGGCGGGCCGTAAGGCCCACCCGCTCCAGGACCTCCGCGCGGGTGCCGTGGTCCAGGAACTCGACCGGCAGGCCCACCTCGTTCAGGGCGGTATCAACGCCCGCCGCCCGCATTTCCTGGCGGATCCGGGAACCTACTCCCCCGGCCCGCACGCCGTCTTCGATCACGATCACGATCCGGTGTTCGGCGGCCATGCAGACGATCGAGCGGGGCACGGGGAGCACCCACCGCGGATCTACCACGGTGGAGCTGATGCCCTGGGCGCCCAGCCTGTCGGCCACTTCCAGCGCCATTTCCGCCATGGCTCCAACACTGACGATGAGCACGTCGTTGCTGGCATCCCCGGAGGGGCGGCGGGCCAGGATGTCCACACCGTCCTCGGTGCGTTCCTCGGCATCGACGTCGGGCCCGACGGTTCCCTTGGAGAAGCGCACCACGCTGGGTGCGTCGGAGATGGCCACGGCTTCGCGCAGTTCTTCGCGCAGCCGGGTGGCATCCCGCGGTGCGGAAAGGTGCAGTCCCGGGACGATCTGCAGCATGGACATGTCCCACATGCCGTGGTGGCTGGCGCCGTCCGGTCCGGTTACCCCGGCGCGGTCAAGCACGATCGTCACCCCGGCCTTGTGCAGGGCGACGTCCATCAGCAGCTGGTCAAACGCCCGGTTCAGGAACGTGGCGTAGAGCGCGACGACGGGATGCAGCCCGCCGTAGGCCATTCCGGCAGCGGAGGTCAGGGCATGCTGTTCGGCAATGCCGACGTCGAACACGCGTTCCGGATGCCGTTCGGCGAAGCGGTGCAGTCCCACGGGAATAAGCATGGCGCCGGTGATGCCGACGATGTCTTTGCGCTCGTCGGCGATGTCTGCGATCTCGGTGGCGAAGACGGAGGTCCAGGACTGCTTGCCCCCGGCGGAGACAGGTGCGCCGGTTTCCGGATCAATCACGCCGACGGCATGGAACTGGTCTTCCACGTGCGCACGGGCCGGGGCGTAGCCATGGCCCTTTTCGGTGATCGCATGGACGATCACGGGTCCGCCGTAGTTCTTGGCCTTCTCCAGTGCCTGCTCAACGGCTGCCAGGTCGTGGCCGTCGATCGGCCCAACGTACTTCATGCCGAGGTCCTCGAAGAGTCCCTGCGGTGCCCACCAGTCCTTGATGCCCTTCTTGGCTGCATGCAGGCTGTGGTAGGTGAACCGGCCCACCGGACCGGAGCTCTGCAGCCGGCCCTTCCACCAGTCCATGGTGTTCTCATACATGTGGTGGGTGCGCACGGCGTCGATGGTCGGCCGCAGCGACGCCAGGTAGTCTGCCACGCCGCCGATCGTGGGTGCGTAGGAACGGCCGTTGTCGTTGACAACGATCACCACGCGCCGCTTCTGGTCGGCAGCGATGTTGTTCAGGGCTTCCCAGGCCATCCCGCCGGTGAGGGCGCCGTCGCCCACCATCACAACCGTGTAGCGGTCGCCTTCGCCGTTGAGCTGCCGGGCACGGGAGATACCGTCGGCCCAGGACAGGGAGGAGGAAGCGTGCGAACTTTCAACGATGTCGTGGACGGATTCGGCCCGTGCCGGGTATCCGGAGAGCCCGCCCTGCTGGCGGAGGGTGGAGAAATCCTGGCGGCCGGTAAGGATTTTGTGCACGTAGGACTGGTGGCCCGTATCGAAGACGATGCTGTCCCGTGGGGAGTCGAAGACCCGGTGGATGCCCATAGTGAGTTCAACGACGCCCAGGTTTGGTCCCAGATGCCCGCCGGTCTGGGCCACATTCGTGATGAGGAAGGAACGGATTTCCTCGGCCAGGGCTGAGAGCTGGGAGCTGCTCAGCTTGCTGAGGTCCCGCGGATCACGGATGGTTTCCAGAAGTCCCAAGAGGGCGCCTCCCTTGCGTTATAGGCAACGGGCAAACGCACCGTCACAGCTTTTAACTCTAACGCCTGCCCCGTGCCCCGGGTTTCCCCAGAAGCGCAAAAAGCCCCGTTTACTTCCATACGGAAGGAAACCGGGCGCTGTGCTTAGGGGCTGTGCAGGCCTACTTTGCCGAAATCTGGCGAAGCACGTACTGCAGGATGCCGCCGTTGCGGTAGTAATCAGCCTCACCCGGGGTATCGATGCGCAGGACCGCATCGAAGGTGATGGCTTCACCGTTCTCCGGCACCGCGGTGACCTTGACGGTCTTCGGGGTGTTGCCGTTGTTCAGTTCAGTGACGCCTTCAACCGAGAAGGTCTCCGTGCCGGTCAGGCCCAGGGACTCGGCGTTGACGCCGGCCGGGTACTGCAGCGGAAGCACGCCCATGCCAATGAGGTTGGAGCGGTGGATGCGCTCGTAGCTCTCGGCGATGACGGCCTTGACGCCCAGCAGTGCCGTTCCCTTGGCTGCCCAGTCACGCGAAGATCCGGAGCCGTATTCCTTGCCGGCCAGGACGACCAGCGGGGTGCCGGCAGCCTGGTAGTTCACCGATGCGTCGTACACGGTGTTCTGCGGGCCTTCGGGCTGCGTGAAGTCGCGGGTGAAACCGCCTTCAACGCCGTCCAGCAGCTGGTTCTTGATGCGGATGTTCGCGAACGTACCGCGGATCATCACCTCGTGGTTGCCTCGGCGGGAACCGTAGGAGTTGAAGTCCTTGCGGGCTACACCGTGCTCGAGGAGGTACTTGCCTGCCGGAGTGTCCGACTTGAAGGAACCGGCCGGGGAGATGTGGTCGGTGGTGACCGAATCGCCCAGCTTGAGCAGTACACGGGCACCTTCGATGTCCGTGACGGGCTCCGGCTGTGCCTTCATGCCCTCGAAGTACGGGGGCTTCCGGACGTACGTGGACTCCGAATCCCATTCGAAGGTTGCGCCTTCGGGAGTGGGCAGGGACTTCCAGCGGTCGTCACCTTCGAAGATGGTGGCGTAGGAATCCGTGAACATTTCCTGGCTGATGGACGCGTCGATGATCTCCTGGACCTCGGACGGGTTCGGCCAGATGTCCTTCAGGAAGATGTCGTTGCCTTCAGCGTCCTGGCCCAGCGGGTCGTTCTCGAAGTCGAAGTCCATGGAACCGGCCAGGGCGTAGGCGACTACCAGCGGCGGGGAAGCCAGGTAGTTCATCTTCACGTCCGGGTTGATGCGGCCTTCGAAGTTGCGGTTACCGGAGAGCACTGCGGTGACAGCAAGGTCGGCTTCGTTGATCGCGGTGGAGATCTCGTCTTCCAGCGGACCGGAGTTGCCGATGCAGGTGGCGCAGCCGTAACCGACAACGAAGAAGCCGAGCTTCTCCAGGTACGGGATCAGGCCGGACTTCTCGTAGTAGTCGGTGACTACCTTGGAGCCCGGTGCAATCGAGGTCTTGACCCACGGCTGGGCGACGAGGCCCTTTTCGACGGCGTTGCGTGCCAGTACGGCCGCTGCCATCATGACCGACGGGTTGGACGTGTTGGTGCAGGAGGTGATCGAGGCGATCGTCACGGCACCGTGGTCCAGCTCGAAGCTGCGGCCGTCGGCCATGGTGACCGGAACCTTGTTCACCGAGCGCTCGGCGGGAGCATCGGATTCCTTGACCAGGTCGTGTTCCTTGTCCTGGATCTTGGTGCTGCCCTCGGCGAAGGACGGAGCGTCAGAGGCGGGGAAGGTCTCTTCCAGTGCTTCGTCGACGGTGCCGTTCTCAGCCTCAACGGTCTCGTGCACGTAGTTCTTCAGGTCGGCACGGAACTGCTGCTTGGCGTTGGTGAGCTCCACGCGGTCCTGCGGACGCTTCGGTCCGGCGATCGAGGGAACCACGGTGGACAGATCCAGCTCGAGGTACTCGGAGTACTTGACCTCGTTGGAGGGATCGTGCCAGAGGCCCTGTTCCTTGGCGTAGGCCTCCACGAGGGCTACGTTCTCCTCGGAGCGGCCGGTGAGGCGCAGGTAGTCCAGGGTCACGTCGTCGATCGGGAAGATCGCGGCGGTGGAACCGAACTCGGGGCTCATGTTGCCGATCGTGGCGCGGTTGGCCAGCGGCACGGAGGCAACGCCCTCGCCGTAGAACTCCACGAACTTGCCGACGACGCCGTGCTTGCGCAGCATCTCGGTGATGGTCAGGACGACGTCGGTGGCGGTGGCGCCGGCCGGGATCTCACCGGTGAGCTTGAAGCCGACAACGCGCGGGATCAGCATGGAGACGGGCTGGCCGAGCATTGCTGCTTCGGCTTCGATGCCGCCAACGCCCCAGCCGAGCACGCCCAGGCCGTTGACCATGGTGGTGTGGGAGTCGGTGCCGACGCAGGTGTCCGGGTAGGCACGCAGTACGCCGTCAACTTCGCGGGTCATGACGGTGCGGGCCAGGTACTCAATGTTGACCTGGTGGACGATGCCCATTCCCGGGGGAACGACCTTGAAGTCGTCGAACGCGGTCTGGCCCCAGCGCAGGAACTGGTACCGCTCGCCGTTGCGCTGGTATTCGATCTCCATGTTGCGCTCGAGTGCGCCGGCGTTGCCGAACGCATCGATCTGCACGGAGTGGTCAATGACCATTTCGGCCGGTGCAAGCGGGTTGACGCGCTTGGGGTCGCCGCCCAGGTCGGCCACTGCTTCACGCATGGTCGCCAGGTCAACGATGCAGGGAACACCGGTGAAGTCCTGCATGATCACGCGGGCAGGCGTGAACTGGATTTCAGTGCTGGGCTCTGCGTCTGCGTCCCATTTGGCCAGGGCACGGACGTGGTCCGCGGTGATGTTGGCACCATCTTCGGTGCGCAGCAGGTTCTCCAGCAGGACCTTGAGGCTGAACGGAAGGCTCTTGGCGCCCTCGACGGAATTCAGCCGGAAAATTTCATATTCGTTTCCGTTGACGTCAAGGACGCCTTTGGATCCGAAGCTGTCCACATTACTCATAACAGGACTCCTCTCGCCACCGTTTTATCTTTGTCCAGTGATCCGCCGCACGCTAGTTAGGATTTCCTAACCGGCACAGCTGTTGGGCCCGGCCGGGAAATGGTGGGTGATTTCCCGGGCTGGCTAGTCCCCCCTGCCGTGCAAACGTATGGCGGGAATCCCTTCGGCACGGAGCCGGACAACTGTTCCCATCCTAGCCGGATGCGCGTCCGCTGGACCGTTCACCGCGCCGGATACCGGAATATGGCTCGCCCCACACCGCACCGGAGGCTCCTTTTAAGCGGCGTCTTACGGGCGGCGCAGGACCGCGAAGGACTCCATGTGGTGGGTGTGCGGGTACAGGTCGAAGACGCGGAGGGTGTCCAGTTCCCAGCCGGCTTCCCGGAACCAGGCCAGGTCACGGGCGAACGACGCCGGATCGCAGGAAACATAGCCAACCGCGCGCGGGTTGGCGGCGTTGAGCTGGTCCACTACCACCCTGCCGGCCCCGGTGCGCGGCGGGTCCAGGAGAACGGCGTCGAGGCGGCCTTCATGGGTGCGCAGCACCCGGTCCACGCGGCCCTGGATTACTTCGACCTGGGGAGCGGCGAACAGGTTCTTCCGGGCATCCCTGCTGGTGCCGGGAGAACCTTCAACTGAGAGGACGTGCCCGGCAGCCCCGGCGGCGTCCGCCAGCGGCGCCGTGAAGAGGCCGGCACCGGCGAACAGGTCGGCGACGCGTTCACCCTCACGGATATCCAGTCCCTGGAGCACGGCGTTCACCAGCACCTGGGGGGCACTGCGGTGGATCTGCCAGAAGCCCGCACCGGTGACACGGTACTCGTGTCCGGCTGCGTGTTCGCGCACCCAGGTGCGGCCCCGCAGCCGGGTCAGTTCGTGGCTCTCCGGGTTCCAGGCGGCCACGGAGACGGTTTCACCGGCACCGGCGTCCGCTGCGGCGCCAACTTCGGACGCGATCCGGGCCAGGGTCCGGGGATGGGTTCCGGCGGAGGGAATGACCAGGACGAGCGGCGGACCGCCGGCAGCGGGGGCGGCCACCTCCACGCGGTCAGCGCCCGTGAAGTCCACGTCCCACAGCTTGAGGGCATTGATGGCGGCGGAAGCCAGCGGCATTTCCTGGACGGGGATGAGGTCCTCGGAACGATGCGGGTGCATGGCCAGGCGGCCGCCAGGTGCCACGGAGAAGCTGGCCCGGGTCCGCCAGCCCAGGCCGTCGGGGCTCTCATTCTCCGGAGCTTCCACAGTGATTTCGCGGTCCACGCCGCCGAGCCGCGTTAGCTGCTCGGCGAAGATCCCCGCCTTGAGCCGGCGCTGTTCAGGCAGGTCGATGTGCCCGAATTCGGCACCGCCCACAGGCAGGCGACCGCGTGCTCCGGCTTTGAGCGCATCTGCCGGTGCCCAGAAGTGCGGCACGCGGGCCGGTGAAGCCTCCAGGACCTCAACGACGTCGGCACGCCAGAACTTCGCCTTCTCACCCGCATCGGTGAGCCTGGCACGGACACGCTCCCCGGGCAGGCCGTGGCGGACAAACACCACACGCCCCTCGTGCCGGGCAACAAAGTGCCCGCCGTGGGCGGCCGGACCGATGGTCAGTTCAAGATCGCGGGGAGGATTCGCGCCGGGCAGGGTTTCGGGGGTCATAGTGCGTTCGAACTTCCGTGTTGGTGCTAAAACACCATCACACCACGATTTCAGCTGCACACCCGACTATGCTTTCCTTTGGCCCGGAGCGGGTTACGGCAGCGGCGGGGATTCCCGCGCAGAAACATGAGGTAGGACACGGTGGCGCATTACGTGATCATGGGGTGCGGCAGGGTCGGCGCCATGCTGGCGCACACCCTGGACAATGCCGGGCACTCGGTGGCTGTCATCGACCAGGATCCCCGTGCCTTCCGGCGGCTGCGTCCGGCGTTCAGCGGCACCCGGGTCACCGGCGTCGGCTTTGACCGCACCACCCTGGAACAGGCCGGGATCGAAGAGGCCTATGCCTTCGCTGCGGTGTCCAGCGGGGACAATTCAAACATCCTCTCCACCCGGGTTGCCCGGGAAACCTTCCACGTTCCGCACGTGGTCGCGCGGATCTACGATCCGGGACGCGCCGAGATCTACCAGCGTCTGGGCATTCCCACGGTGGCTGCCGTGCGCTGGAGCGCGGACCAGGTGCTGCGGCGGATCCTGCCGGAACAGAGCATCAACGGTGACTTCCGCGAATCCTCCGGGCGGCTCATCCTGGGTGAACTCTCCCTGGAGCCGTCCTGGCTGGGGCGGCCGCTGCACGAGGTGGAGTCCGCCGCCGGGGTGCGGATCGCGTACATCACCCGCTTCGGCGAAGGGGTGCTCCCCCGCCCCGATACCAGCTACCAGCAGGGCGACGTCCTGCACGCCATGATGCACGTTGAACGAACCGCTGAGATCAGCCGCGTGCTCTCGGCTCCGCCCGCGAAGGAGAACCCGTGAAGGTTGTGATTGCCGGGGCCGGCAGCGTTGGATCCTCGATCGCGAAGGAACTGCTCTCCCACGGCCACGAGGTGCTCCTGATCGATGAGAAACCGGGCACCGAGGACCGCAGCGAACTCGACGGCGCTTCCTGGCTGATCGGCGACGCCTGCGAACTCTCCACACTCAAGGACGCGAAGCTGGACCTGGCTGACGTGGTGGTCTCCGCCACCGGAGATGACAAGGTGAACCTCGTCGTCTCGCTGCTGGCCAAGACCGAGTTCGGCGTGGCCAGGACCGTGGGACGCGTCAACAATCCCAAGAACGACTGGATGTTCGACGATTCCTGGGGCGTGGACGTTGCCGTCAACACACCGCGGCTGATGACCGCACTTGTTGAGGAGGCCGTCGAGGTAGGTGACCTGGTGCGCCTGCTGACCCTGCAGACCGGTGTCTCCTCGATGGTGGAGTTCACCGTGCCGGGCGCTTCGCCGATGGTCGGTGCCCGGGTGGGCTCCGTACCGTGGCCGCAGGACTCAACACTGGTGGCAATCCTGCGCGATGACGCTCCGATCACGCCCAGCGCCGACGATGTGATTGAAGGCGGCGACGAACTCTTCTTCGTCACCACCATCGCCGCGGAAGATGACCTGCGGGACCTGCTGGCCCCGAAGGACTAGGGTTCGCGGACTGCAGCCGGCCGGGAAATGACCCAGGCCAGCCAAAGGCCCAGCGCGTATAGCGGCACGCCCATCGCGAGCCGCATGGTGCCCAGCGCAGCCACGTTGTCCGCAAGGTAGAGCGGCAGCTGCACGGCAAGGCGCAGCGCGAAAACGGAGATGATGATCCAGGTGGCCAGGGTGTAGGCCCTCAGCCGCTTGGGCTCGTTCCGCCAGGACACGTTCTCTCCGCGGATAAAGCCGAACAGCAGTCCGGCCACTGGCCACTTGACCGCCACGGAAACGATGAACGCCAGAATGTACGCGCCATTGAGGTAGAAACCGGGCAGGAAGAACGTGGTTCCGCTTCCGCTTCGCAGGGCAAACACTGCACAGATGGCGACGCCGATGACGCCGGTCAGCGACTGCACCAGCGGCCGCTTCTGCACAAGGTTGGCGACGGCGAACGCGCCTGCGGCAACCACGGCGGCACCCAGCGAGAGATACAGGCCGGATGTAACGGTGTAGAGCAGCGTGAACAGCAGGCCGGGAAGAATCGCCTCCGCCAGTCCGCGGACACCGCCTACGGACTTCAGGACATCGATCTGACCGTCGTCGCCGCGTTCGACGCCGGAGCGCGCGGCATATTGTCCGGCCAGCTCGCTCATCGAAGGCTGGCCGTCGGGGCGGCCGTTTCCTTCAGATTCTGGGCTGGTGCTCATATTCTGCCTTCCGGACGTCCAATGATTTCGTAACGCGGGTTGAAGATGGTGAGCTGGCCGCCGACGGTGCTGACCATGCCCTCGAACGCTACCTGGGTTCCGGCCACGATGCCGGGAATTCGGCGCTGGCCGATCCAGATGAGGCGGACCCGCCGGCGGGCATGTGCTGCTGCGGGGTCTCGGTAAGCGCCCTGCAGGTCGGCGAGGATCGCCGTGAAGCGGGGCGCGGCATCGGCAGGCACAAGAGTCACGGACTCAACGTAGCCGCTGCTGTGCGCCCGCCCCCGCACGGGGAGGTCCGCAATGCGCAGCCGGGCGGAAGCACCGGCCACCGGCGGCATCCGCTTAGCCAATGGTGGTGATTTCCGGTCCGCGCTTCGGCGGCTCCGGCTTGGCTGCTTCTTCGCCGCGCTTGGGCAGCGGGGACGCGTCGCGGGGCAGGGTCAGCTGCAGCAGGTCGCGGGGCGGAAGCGGAGCGTCGCCGCGGACCACCACCACATTGCGGAAGACCTCTTCCAGCGGAGCCGCTGCTTCCGGGTTCATGGCTGCGGGACCGCCGAAGACCCCGCGCAGGAACCAGCGCGGCCCGTCAACGCCCACAAACCGGGCCACACGGTAGCCCTTCGATCCGTCCTGGGCCTGGGCCGGGACACGGGCCAGAAGCTCAGTGCCCAGCCGTCCCTCAAGCTCGTCAGCAGTGCCGCCCTGGGAGGACACGGACTTCACGATCTGCCCGCGGATCTCATCCCAAAGTGTCTCCGACTTCGGCGCCGCAAAAGCCTGCAGCTGGAGGCTGGAGCCGTCCATATCCAGCGTCACGGCAACGACGCGCTTGGTCTTCTCCTCCACTTCAAGGCGGAGCGCGAGCCCCTGAGTGGCTGCGATGCGAAGCGCACCGAGGTCAACGTAGCCCTCCTCGGAGGGACGGTCGGCGACGTCGAACGGGCCGGTCTGGGGGCCGGTGCCGGTTTCTGCAGCCTCAGTGTCAGTCTCCTGCTCCTGGGGCACGTACCCGGTTTCCGCCCGGTCTTTCCTGCGGCGTCCAAATGCCATCGCCTGGTCCTCGTTTCTTTCTGTGGTCCGGGCCGTTGAACCCGGGATATAGCGGCCTAGGCCGTTGCTGTGCCGAATCCGCCGGTGGAGCCAAACCCGCCGGCCCCGCGGACCGAATCGGAGAGCTCAGCTACGGGCTCGAACTCCGCGGTCTCGACGCGCTGGATCACCATTTGCGCAATCCGGTCTCCGCGCTTGAGCCGAATGGGTTCCGCGGCGTCCGTGTTTAACAGTGTGACTGAAATTTCACCGCGGTAACCCGCGTCTACGGTACCGGGGGCATTGACGATGGTGAGCCCGTGCTTTGTGGCGAGTCCGGAGCGCGGATGGATCAAGGCAACGTAGCCAAACGGCAGGGCAATTGCCACGCCGGTGGGCACGAGTGCCCGCTCCCCGGGCGCCAGTTCGACGTCGACGCGGGCC
Organism: Arthrobacter sp. 3Tela_A; assembly: GCF_049311025.1. Lineage (NCBI taxonomy): Bacteria > Bacillati > Actinomycetota > Actinomycetes > Micrococcales > Micrococcaceae > Arthrobacter > Arthrobacter sp. 3Tela_A. The sequence goes on along the minus strand of NZ_JAXIOM010000001.1, from coordinate 48,922 downwards.
CGCAGGTCGGCGCCGGCATCCCCTGGGTGGGCGTAAGACGGCGCTTCGAGGCCGTCGTCGAGCATTTTCAGCTGGACTTTCACACTGGGTCCTGCTTGCTGCACAGCTGTCTCCGGGATCTTTGTGGAACTGTTTCTTCAATGGCTTATGGCCACTGCGGCCAGAGACCAGCAGTGCCTTGATTACTTTAGCGCGTGCGGCATACGCTTCCCTGTCCCGCCGCGCGGGCTCCGGCCGGCCCGCCGGAGAGATGAAATGGTGCCGGAAAGATGGGAAGCTGGGGGTATGTCAACACCCGCTGCACACAGCCCTGCCCAGACCGTTCTTTACTCCGAGAGGCTGCTCCCGGCGTTTTGGATCTGGCTTGTGGTTGCGGGAGTCGCGGGGACATTTGTCCTGGCGTTCATTCCCATCAGCCTTCTGGTCGGATTCCTGGTGGCCGCGGTGGCGGCCGTGGTCCTGACTGTGCTGCTGCTGATGTCCACTCCGGTTATCCGGGTGACCGAACAGACCGTGCAGGTGGGCCGCGCCCAGATCGAACGCAAGTGGATCGGCGAAGTCGAGGCGTACCGCGGCGAAGACGCAACGCAGCAGCGCGGGCCGGCCATGAACGCGACGGCGTACCTGTGCATACGCGGCTGGATTGATCCGGTCGTCAAGCTGGAAATCACTGATCCCGCCGACCGGACCCCTTACTGGCTCACGTCCACCCGCCACCCTGAGAAGCTGGCAGCTGCCCTGCAGTCCGCGGGCAAGTAAGAGCCCCGGACCGGCAGCGTCCTGCTTAGCCTTCGCAGTCGATGCAGTAGTAGAGCCCGTCCTTCTCCTTGGCGATCTGGGACCTGTGGCGTACCAGGAAGCAGGAGGCGCAGGTGAATTCGTCCTGCTGGGCGGGAAGCACCCGGACCATCAGTTCTTCGCCGGAGAGGTCTGCTCCCGGCAGCTCGAAGCTGTCCGCTGCTTCGGCTTCGTCCTCATCCACGACGGCGGACTGGGTGTTGGTCCGCCGGGTCTTCAGTTCTTCAATTGATTCTTCACTGGCGTCCTCGTCGGCCTTGCGCGGCGCGTCGTAGTCTGTCGCCATAATTTTCATCCCACCATCGGTGTCGGTACTGCACGGGTAAGTCCGGGCACGTGCTGCGCTCCCCGGACGCCTGGTCCGGAACCGCAGCGCGGCTCGGAGTAATCAACGCAGCGGACCCTGCATTTGTGCCCGCAGAAGAGAGATTTTTGTCCGCCCGGAACGAAATAGCTACGCCTGCACCGCAGGGATCGGGTTCCGGGGATAAGAAACATGCCGGCCGGGGGCCGTGGATCCGCGCCACACCGGGCTAAACGGTAGGAATTTGGGTGCCCGGATGGCATTGTTTCAAGAAGGAGTTGCTATCGATAGCGAGGATTTTTTCATGCAGGATCTACGGCTCGTGGGTGTCCATGAGGGCGGCGAACATCTGCTGCTGAGCGGACGGGGCGGCGAAACGTTCCGCCTCCGCATCGATGAAGCCCTGCGCGTTGCTGCCTCCCGCCCTGCGCGGCGCGGCAGCTCGTCTGCCGAACCTGAGGCCGGGCCGACCATGACTCCGCGGGATATCCAGGCCCGGATCCGTGCCGGTGCCAGCGCCGAGGAAGTCGCTGAACTCTCCGGACACGACATCGCCCACATCCGCAGGTATGAAGGCCCCGTACTGGCCGAACGCGAATACATCGCCCGCCAGGCACAATCCGTTGAGGTTGCCGCGCCCATGAGCGCAGCACAGGACAGCCACCGTTCGGCCTTCGGCGACTCGCCGGTGAACCTGGGCGAGATGGTGGCCCACCGCCTGCGCGCCTTCGGCGTCGATCCGGAAACCGTTGTGTGGGATTCCTGGCGGCGTCCCGAAGGTTCCTGGGATGTAGTTGCCCGCTTCAGCCTCGGCGAAAACTCCCGCGTTTCCGTGGGCGAAGAACCACCGGCCCGCTGGACCTACAACCCGCTGCGCCGGCAGGTCACCAACGCCAACCGCTGGGCGCAGCTGCTCAGCGAACTTGCTCCGGTGGACTCCCCGGTTCCGGCCCGCCGCCTCTCGGCGGTTGCCGACCGCGTCTTCGACTTTGAAACCGACACCGCTCCGGAAGAGCCCTTGACGGTCACCGACGAGGAAACCGATGAGCTCCTGAACGTACTCCGTTCCCGGCGCGGCCAGCGTCTGGGCACCGACGAAGAGGGCGACGATGCCCTGGCAGCCCTGCTGGCCAAGGGAAGCATCCCCGCCGCGCACCCGCGGGAGGGCCAGGCTGAACTTGAAGACGATTCCGCCGTCCGTCCGCGGACCGGCCGGCTGAGCCTGGCTCCGGTGGTGCCCGGTGAGCCGGAGCCGGGTTCGGACGCCGTGGAGCCCGAACCGGCCGCTGATCCGCTGCGCCTGGACGAGGGCGTCAGCACCTCAACAACGGAAATCAGTATTCTGGCCCGGCCGCTTCGCGGTTCGCGTGCGCCGGAAACCGGCAAGCCAGCTGCGGAGCCGGGCGAACCGGCTGAAACTCCTGAGCCCAGGGAATCGGCGACTGAGCGCCGTATCAAGCCAAAGCGGTCCTCCGTGCCGAGCTGGGACGAGATCGTCTTTGGAACCAAGGGCGACTAGCACCCATGGCGGGCCCGCAGCGATGCGGGCCGCCGCCCGGCTAAGCCGTCCCTAGCCGCGAGGCACGTCGACGGCGCAGATGTCCGGGTCCTCGCCCGTTCCGGCGAACCGTGCAGCCTGCTGGGCACCCATCCGGCGCATGTAGTGGCGCCGGCAGAGCGTTTCATAACCGACCACCGGCGGCGCGCCGGCTTCTTCGGGTTCGAACAGGGCCTCCGGGCCCGGATCCGCCGACCGCTTGTCGACGTCGCCCACAACCACCTGGTCACCGGTCACGACCATTACCCCGTCCACCGTGCGCGCGTTGTGGGTGGCCCGGCGGCCGCACCAGCACAGAGCACGCACCTGAAGCACTTCGATGCGGTCCGCAAGTTCAATCAGCCGCTGGGAACCGGGGAAGAGCCTGGTCCGGAAGTCCGTGGCGATCCCGAAAGCGAACACGTCGATTTCCATCTCATCCACAATCCGGGCCAGCTGCTCGATCTGCACCTCGCTGTAGAACTGCGCTTCGTCGCAGATCAGGTAGTCCACCCGGTCCCCCATGCCCCGGGTACGGATCACCTCGTCCCAGAAGTCGGTGTTGTCCCGCACTTCCACCGCCCTGGTCTTCAGCCCGAGACGGCTGGAGATCATCGCATTGCCGGCGCGGTCGTTGCGGCTGAACAGAATTCCTCCACGCCCGCGGGCGCTGTGGTTGTAATCCATCTGCAGTGCCAGGGTGGACTTGCCGCAGTCCATGGTCCCCGAGAAGAAAACAAGCTCAGCCATAACCTACTTCCGCCCGCCCTTTGCCGGACGTGCCAGCGTCAGGAGCGGGACTTCACGCTCAGCACGGGTCAGCGAGCCGTGCTGGCCCACCATCTGCAGGGCCGACGGACTGGCCCGCCGGCTGTCAAAGAGGGCGATCGGTTCACGGGCAGCGATGAGCAGGTCGCCGATGCGGGGCAGGACCTCCTCCCGGACGGGTCCGAACAGCCCAGCCGAGAGCGCCTGCTCCCGGGTCAGAATCCAGGTTTTGGATCCCAGGGCCTGCTGCCAGGCCGCGGCAAGCCGTTCAAGCGTCCCCGCCGGAGCATCCGGCTCCAGGTAGAGCTGCACCATGCGCGGGTCACCGGCGGTGTGGCGGACACCTTCCACCAGCGCCGGACTGGCGGAGTAGTCGATCCGGTCGGCCGGAGCAGTATCCACCATGCCGTGGTCCGCGGTGAGCAGGACCAGGGTGTCCGGCGGGAGTTTCGCGGTAAACCGCTGCAGGGCAGAGTCCAGTTCCTCCAGGGCTCCGCCCCACTCCGGAGATTGTGCTCCGTAGCGGTGCCCGGTCTTGTCCAGCTCGTTGAAGTAGAAGTACATCAGCATGCGCTTCTCGGAAGCGAGGGTCTCCGCGGCGGCCTGGACGCGGGCATGAATCCCCGTACCGGAGACGTGTGTTCCGCCGCGCAGGGCGGCCCTGGTCATCGCTGAGTCAGCGAACCTGGGAAGACTGACCGTGGTGACGGGAATGTGCTCGGCGGCCTGTTCCAGCACGGTGGGGAAAGGCTGCCAGCGGCGAGGGTCCACGCCGGGATCCCAGTTGCCCAGCATGTTCACAACTTTGTCCTGCGCCGGGTCGAGGACGTCGTAGCCCACCATGCCGTGCTGTCCCGGCGGCAGGCCGGTGCCCAGCGAAGCCAGGGATGCCGCCGTCGTGGTGGGGAAGGCCGCGGTCAGGGTACGCCCGCTGTCCTGCAGGGACCTCAGGTAGGGTGCGTGTCCGGAGCGCTGCTTGAGCAGGCTGCGTCCCAGGCCGTCCACCATGACCACGCAGACCCGGCGGGCCGCGGGCAGCCCAAGGGTATTTGCGAAGCCGGGAATCCGGAGGGCCGCGGCGGCACTGGTGAGCACTTCGGCTACGGAACTGCGGCCGTAACCCGGTGCCTGGGGCAGGGGGTCGGAGGCGTGTACTGCTTCCATGCCCCTTACCGCTGGTGGTGGCCGCGGTTGAACCGGCCGCCGATACCGGGCATACGCTGCCGGTCGAGGGCGGGGTCCATGGCCCGGACATTCATGGTGTCCGTATTGACCTTGCGCAGCGCCCGGGCGAAGGCCTTGGCGTTCTGGACGGCCTGGATGCCGTCTGCCTCTGCGGAGACCCGCAGGACGATGTCTTCCTGGGCAATGGTGCCGGTGTAGCCGTGGTCGGCTTCGCACTGCGGATCCGCGCAGCCGGCCGGGCCCATGTCCAGGCGCTGGCCGCCGGACCAGGCAATGGCCAGGGTAAGTTCGCGGGCCTGGTCAGAAGGCTTGTAGTTCTGCGGCTGGGAATACATGTAACCCAGCACCACGGAGCGGATCTGGGTGACAGGCACGGACTCGGTGGAGACCTGCGCCATCATCTGCTCACCGGCTTCATCCAGCTGCTGGTCGTCAACGTGGGTGATCACCAGCATGTCCTCGGTCAGCACCAGGACGGTGATGTGCCGGTGCACTTCAGTCCGGTCAAAGTGCGTTTCCAGGTGGATCAGGTGGGAAAGCGGTTCACGCCCGTCCAGGGCGTCATGAACAACGTCTGCCAGCAGCGTGGGGTAGAAGCCTGCGCGCTCCATGGAGGCGTCGAGGCTGCGGCGTTCAGCGGAAAGTAGCGGCGACATAAAACCAGTTTCCCCCAGATCCGCCCCGAGCACCTAAAAAGGCGCGCTGAGTGTGCATAAGTGAGGCAGCCCGGAGGCGCTGAGTGCTAGTCGCGCAGGGCGCGGCGGGCGCTGTCGGTGCGCTGCTGCGGGTTGCCCAGCCGGACGTCCGCGCTCAGGACGGTAACGCCCTGGACCGAGACCAGCACCGGGTTGATTTCCAGCAGCGCGATTTCCGGATGCTCGTCCTTCAGCAGCGCCACCCGGGCAATCAGGTCCTCAAGGGCGGCGACGTCCACTTTGGGCAGGCCCTGGTAGCCGAACAGCCTGCGCGAAGTACGCGGTGCCCTCACCAGGTCCGCAATATCGACGCTGGTCAGCGGGGGAATGCCGTGTGCCCAGTCATCGAGCAGGTTCACTGCGTCACCGGCGATGCCAAAGGACAGCACCGGCCCCAGCAGCGGATCCTCAATGGCCCGCAGCACGCAGCCCTGGCCGGAGGGCGCCATGGACTGCACCTCGAGTTCAAAGCGGCCGTAGGGTTCGAGCGCGGTCCGCATCTCGGAAATGTTGCTGCGCAGGGACTGCTCGGAGGAAATGTTCAGCCGCACTCCGCCCAGGTCCAGACGGTGCCGCAGATGTTCGTCCATTGTCTTGAGCACCACGGGCCAGCCCAGCTCATTGGCCGCCTGTACAGCCTCATCCTCGGTGCGGAAGGGCAGGGAGGGAAGAACGCTGATCCCGTAGAAGCCGAGCAGACGGGCCGTTTCGGCAGGTCCCAGCCGGAGCAGTTCGGTATTGGCCACCCGGGCCATCTGTTCGTCGATGTAGGCCTGGGCACCTTCGGTGTCCACGCCGGCGGGTTCGGTGAAGTGGCCGTGTTCCCGGCCGGCCCATTCGGTGTACCGGACCAGGGCGGCCAGCGCGGTGACGGCTGCGCCCGGGCTCGCGAAGCAGGGCAGCCCGGCTGGAAGTTCCGTGCCGGCGGTGCTTTCCCCGCCGTCCGCCTCCGCCGGCGGAGCCGGCTCCCGGCTCGCCAGCACCCCCTCGCTGAGCTGGCTTGGATCCATGATGCCGGTAAAGACAGCCACCACGGGCTTCCCGGCTTCAAGGGCGCAGTCGAGCAGCGTCTCGGCGATCGCGTCGTTGTTCACTCCCGGGGCCGGAAGCAGGGTTACCACGGCGGAGTGCACTGCCTCGTCGGCAAGTGCCTTCGCCACCGCCTCGCGCAAGGCCGGCAGGGCCACGCTCTGGCCGCGGTCCAGGTCAAGGTCAGTGCGCAGGTGCACCGCGTCCAGGTCCAGCGGAACAGCTGCGTCCGCCAGGACCCGCCCCAGGGCAGCAGAGTTGCTCAGGACCGCCAGTCCCCTGCCGCGCGGCAGCGGCTGGCTGCAGGCGATCTGGGCAACGTCCATCAGCGCCTCATTGGTGGGCACCCGGATGACGCCGGACTGGCGCAGCATGGCGTCGAGGGCTCCCTGCGGCGCCTGGGTAAGGCGGACGGAGTGCCCCGGCGGGAGCTGCAGGCCGGTGACGTCTGACTTGGCCACGATCACGGGCTTGCCGGTGGCCAGGCGGCGGGCAATACGGGAGAACTTACGCGGGTTGCCCACTGACTCCAGGTACAGGCCCACCACCTTGGTGTCGGCGTCGTCCTCCCAGTACTGCATAACGTCGTTGCCTGAGACGTCCGCACGGTTGCCGGCGGAAATGGTGGAGGACAGCCCCAGCCGGCGGCGCTGTGCAGCGGCGTAGAGCAGGACGCCGATCGCGGCGGACTGGCTGAACAGGCCCAGTCCCCCGCGGCGCGGCAGGGCTGGAGCCATTGAGGCGTTGAGGGATACTTCGGGGCGCGTGTTGATCAGGCCCAGGGACGCCGGTCCCAGCACGCGCATGCCGTTGGCCCGGGCGTAGCGCACCAGGCGGCGCTGGCGCACCAGCCCTGCCTCGCCGTCGTCGAACCCTGCACTGACCACCAGCAGGTGCTTCACGCCGGCCGCGGCGCATTCCTCGGCTACACACTGCACCTGGTCGTACGGGACGGCGATGACGGCCAGGGAGACCGGTTCCGGAATCTCGGAGATCTTGCCGTAGGACACCATCCCCGCCAGTTCGAAAGCCTCCGGGTTCACGGCGTAGACGCTGCCGGTGAAGCCGCCCTCGACGATGTGTTCCATCAGCTGGTAGCCGATGCTGCCCCACTCCCGGCTCGCACCGATCACGGCAATGGACGACGGCGCCAGCAGGTCGGCGACGCTGCGCGCCTCGGCTCGGTGCTCACGGGATTCCATCACGGCGCGGGACTTCTCCGTGGGGTCAATGTCGAAGTCCAGGGCAATCACGCCGTCGTCGAACGCCCTGCGCACCTCATAGCCGGCGTCGGCAAACACGCTGAGCATCTTCCGGTTCTCCGGCAGCACTTCGGCGCTGAAGCGGCGGATCCCGTTCTCCCGCGCGGCGGCGGCCAGGTGCTCAAGCAGAATAGAGCCGATCCCCCGGCCCTGGTGCTCGTCGGAAATGTTGAAGGCAACCTCGGCCTCCGTTGGGTCATCCAGGCGGTCGTAGCGGCCGATGCCCACGATCTCAGAGCCGAGTGTGATAACAAACGCAACCCGGTCATGGTAGTCCACGTTGGTAAAACGCTTCAGCTCGCGGCCGCTCAGTTTAGCCTTGTAAGTGAAGAAACGCAGATAGATGGAGCTTTGGGACTGCCGCATGTGGAATGCCTGCAACGCCTCGGCATCGGCCGGGGAAACCGGCCGCAGATGGCCGGTCCGACCGTCCCGCAAAACGACATCAGCTTCCCAATATTCGGGGTATTGTCCCTGCTCCGCCATAGACTCAGACTAGTGGGCATTTTTTAGAACCCGCCACCGAACCGCCACAAGGCACGGAAACCAACCCTCACCACAACCTCAAGGACGCAAGAACTACATGGCCCGGCGCTCCGCCTCCGCACCCCCTCCCGGCGAACCCATCGCTGAGAACATCATCGACATTGACGTCACCACCGAGATGGAGGGGTCCTTCCTCGAGTACGCCTACTCGGTGATCTACTCGCGTGCCCTCCCGGACGCACGGGACGGTCTCAAGCCGGTGCAGCGCCGCATCCTCTACATGATGGCGGAGATGGGACTTCGCCCGGACCGCGGGCACGTCAAGAGTGCACGCGTCGTGGGTGAAGTCATGGGCAAGCTGCACCCGCACGGGGACTCTGCCATTTACGACGCCATGGTGCGCATGGCCCAGGACTGGGCGCTGCGCCTGCCGCTGATCGACGGCCACGGCAACTTCGGCTCGCTCGACGACGGCCCCGCGGCATCGCGCTACACCGAAGCACGGCTGGCCGCGGCGGCACTGACCCTGACGGACCACCTCGACGAAGACGTCGTGGACTTTATTCCGAACTACGACAACCAGCTCATGCAGCCCGAAGTGCTGCCGGCCGCGTTCCCCAACTTACTGGTCAACGGCGCCTCCGGCATCGCCGTCGGTATGGCCACCAACATGGCCCCGCACAACCTCGGCGAGGTTATCGCGGCAACCCAGCACCTGATCCGGCATCCCGAGGCGTCCCTGGATGACCTGATGCGCTTTGTTCCGGGACCGGACCTGCCCTCCGGCGGACGGATTGTGGGCCTGGACGGGATCCGTGACGCATACGCCACCGGGCGCGGCTCCTTCAAGACCCGCGCCAAGGTGGAGGTGGAGCAGCTCACCGCCCGCCGGACCGGGCTGGTGGTCACCGAACTGCCGTACATGGTGGGTCCGGAAAAGGTGATCGAGAAGATCAAGGACGCGGTCACCTCAAAGAAACTCCAGGGCATTTCCGACGTCGTTGACCTCACGGACCGGCAGCACGGGCTCAGGCTGGTCATTGAACTGAAAAACGGGTTCAATCCCAAGGCCGTGCTGGCACAGCTCTACCGCTACACCCCGATGGAAGATTCCTTCGGCATCAACAACGTGTCCCTGGTTGACGGCCAGCCGCGCACCCTCGGCCTGGTGGAGCTGCTGCAGGTCTATGCCTCCCACCGGCTGGGAGTTGTCCGCCGCCGCACCGCCTACCGTCTGGGCCGCAAGAAGGACCGCCTGCATCTGGTGGAGGGCCTGCTGGTCGCGATCGTCGATATCGACGAGGTTATCCAGGTCATCCGCACCTCAGAGGAGACGGCGGAGGCGCGTACCCGTCTGATGTCCATCTACGACCTCACCGAGATCCAGGCCAACCACATCCTGGAGCTGCGCCTGCGCCAGCTCACCAAGTACTCGCGGCTGGAACTCGAAAAGGAACAGGAAGAACTGCGCGCTGCCATCGAGGAGCTGCAGGCCATCCTGGATTCCGAGGAACGCCTGCGCGAGCTCGTGTGCGACGAACTCGGCGAAATCGCCGCCAAGTACGCCACCCCGCGCCGGACCGTGCTGCTGGAGTCCGAGGCCGTGGCGCCGCTGGCCTCCGAAGCCGTTGCGGTAAAGGCGGGCAAGGGGGCCAAGGCCGTGCTTCCGCTGCAGATTCCCGATGACCCCTGCTGGGTGATCCTCTCGGCCTCCGGCCAGCTGGCACGCACCTCCAACCAGGAGCCCCTGATCGAAGGCGGACAGCGGACCCGTCACGACGTTTTCCGCAGCGTCGTGGCCACCACCGCACGCGGGGAAATCGGAGCAGTCACATCCTCCGGCCGGATGATCCGCGTCCAGGTGATGGACATGCCGGCGCTTCCTCCGACCAACGGCCTGCCGAACCTTGCCGGCGGCGTACCGGCCAAGGACTTTATGACCCTGGCCAAGGGCGAGAAGCTGGTCGGTATGGTCCCGCTGAATGCCGTCCTGGCGCTCGGCACCCGCAACGGCGTCGTGAAGCGCGTCAATCCGGACTACCCGCTGAACCGGGACGACTGGGAAGCGATCACGCTCAAGCCGCGCGATGAAGTTATTGGTGCCGCCGTGGCCGCGAACGACGACGACGAACTGGTCTTTGCGACCAGGGGCGCCCAGCTGCTTCGTTTCCCTGCCTCCGCAGTCCGCCCGCAGGGCCGGACCGCCGGCGGTGTAGCCGGCATGAAACTCGGCGAAGGTGATGAAGTAATCTTCTTCGGCGTGGTCGCCGCCGGCGATCCGGACGCCGTCGTCGTCACCGTCGCCTCCGGCACGGAGACGATTCCGGGAACCCCCGGCGGTTCCGTGAAGGTGACCGATTTCGCCGAGTATCCGGCCAAGGGACGCGCCACTGCCGGCGTGCGGGCGCACCGTTTCCTGAAGGGCGAGGACGCCCTGGTGGCTGCGTGGGCCGGGCACGGCCCGGCCAAGGCCGCAGCAGCGAACGGCGTGGCCCGGGCGCTGCCCACTGAGCACGGCCGCCGGGACGGATCCGGGGTTCCCTTGGCCAGCCCGGTGGAACACATCGGTCCCAGCCTGACTGCTCCCTAGAACCACCGCCAAAACCGCCCCGGGGCCGGGGGGGGGTTTGCCGGGGCCGGCCCCGGGCCCGTTTTTCTATCCGCTGCTTCGGGCTGCCGTTTGCGGCCTCCTATTTACCGAAGCTGCGCAGCCGAAGCGAGTTCGCAACCACCAGCACGGAACTGGCGGCCATGGCCGCGCCGGCAATCATGGGGTTCAGCAGTCCAAAGGCGGCCACCGGGATCCCCACCGCATTGTAGAAGAACGCCCAGAACAGGTTGACCTTGATGGTCCGCAGCGTGCGGCGGGAGAGTTCGATCGCCGTCGCTACCTGTTCCAGCGAGCTGCCCATCACAGTAAGGTCTGCCGCGGCCATTGCCGCGTCCGTACCTGAGCCCATGGCGATGCCAAGATCCGCCTGCGCAAGTGCAGCGGCGTCGTTCACGCCGTCCCCGGCCATGGCCACCGTGGCGCCCTCCGCCTGGAACCGGCGCACCGCCTCGACTTTGCCTTCCGGGCGGACGTCGGCCAGTACGTCCTCGGGTGCTATCCCGACTTCCCGGGCAACAGCGGCGGCTACGACGGCGTTGTCGCCGGTCAGCAGGACCGGGCGCAGGCCGAGGGCAACCAGCCGGGCCACTGCCTCGCGGGAACCGTCCTTGATGGTGTCCTGCAGGCTGATGACCCCCGCGGCAACTCCGTCCACGGCCACGACGACGGCGGTGGCACCTGTTTCCTGTTCCCGCGAAAGCATGCCGGCGGCGGCCTCATCCAGCACAATCCCGTTGTCTTCCAGCCACCCGGGCCGGCCGGCAACCACGCTGCGGCCCTGGACCGTGCCGCGTACACCGCCACCGGGAGAGGACTGGAAACCGCTGACTGTTACCAGGCCCGGCCCGGCTTCGGCTGCTGCGGCGATGGCACGAGCAATCGGGTGCTCACCGGCATTCTCCAGGGATCCGGCCAGGCGCAGCAGGGCGGACTCATCCTCCACTCCTGATTCCGGGAGCAGCACTGTCCGGGCCACCGAGAGCTTCCCGGAAGTGACGGTTCCGGTCTTGTCCAGCAGGATCGTGTTGACCGTGCGGGTGTCCTCCAGGACCTGCGGGCCCTTGATCAGGATGCCCAGCTGGGCTCCGCGGCCGGTTCCGGTGAGCAGGCCCACCGGGGTTGCCAGCCCGAGTGCACAGGGGCAGGCAATGACCAGCACGGCCACGGCGGCGACAAACGCGCTCTGCAGGTCGCCGGCGATCAGCAGCCAGAGGATAAATGTGACGACGGCGACCGCCAGGACCACCGGCACGAACACGGCGCTGATCCGGTCCGCCAGCCGAGCGATCGGCGCCTTGCCTGACTGCGCAGCACTAACCAGCGCGCCCATCTGGGCCAGGGTGGTTTCGCTGCCCACCCGGGTAGCCCGAACCAGCAGCCGACCGGAAGTGTTCACCGTGGCACCGGTGACCGGATCGCCGCTGCGGACCTCCACCGGCAGGGATTCACCGGTGATCAGGGCGGCGTCGATCGCCGACTCGCCGTCGACCACGATTCCGTCAGTGGCAACCTTTTCTCCCGGGCGCACCACAAACACGTCACCGGGAACCAGCTCACCGGCCGGGATCAGCACTTCGCGCCCGTTCCGGAGCACCACGGCGTCCTTGGCACCCAGGCTAAGCAGGGATGTCAGGGCGTCTGCCGCACTGGTTTTGGCCCGGGCTTCAAGGTAACGGCCCAGGAGCAGGAAAGTGGTGACTACGGCGGCGACTTCGAAGTAGAGGTGCGCGCCTTCACTCATGCCCGGATCGGCTGTCAGTCCGGGATCAGCGATCAGCTCCCCCAGGGAAAACAGGTACGCCGCGCTTACCCCAATGGAAACCAGAGTGTCCATGGTGGAGGCCAGGTGGCGGGCATTGACCGCTGCGGCCCGGTGGAAGGGCCAGGCAGACCAGAGGACCACGGGCAGCGAAAGTGCGGCGACGGCCCAGCCCCAGTTGGGGAATGCGAACGCGGGCACCATGGAGATCAGCAGGACCGGAACGGTGAGGATGGCGGCCGTGATCAGGCGTGGCCGCAGCTGGACCGCGGTGCCGCCATGCGCCAGATGGTCCTCGTGATCAGGGTGGTGCGCGGGTACAGCCACCTTTGCCGAGTATCCGGCCGCTTCGACGGTTGCCACGAGCTGATCATCAGTGACTCCGGCCGGCACCCGTACCGTAGCCGAATTCAGCGGCAGGTTGACGCTTGCCTGCACGCCTTCAATCTTGCCGAGCTTCCGCTCCACGCGGTTGACGCAGGAAGCACAGGTCATGCCCTGAATATCCAGCGACACCTCGCGCTCTGCGTGCAGGTGCTGCTGTTCACGGGTTGTCATGAGACTCCTTTCAGCCCACCACGGTGTAGCCCGCTTCTGCGACGGCTTCGCCGAGCAGTTCGGGTGCAATGGGTTCCGTGGACGTGACTACTGCAGTGGATACGCCGTCGGCCACCAGGTCAACGCGGACGTCCTTGACGCCCTCGAGGGCGCTGAGTTCCTCGGTGACAGACGCGACACAGTGTCCGCAGGTCATGCCGGAAATGCTGAGCTGGGTTTCCATAGCTGTTCCTCCTCCGCGGGGCGGTGCCCCCGCTGGTTCTTTTTGGTATCCGGACCGGTCAGCGAAGCAGCCGGCCAATGGCGGCTGTTGCTTCCTGGACCTTCACGTCCACGATTGACGGATCCCCTGCTTCCTCGGCCTCCCGGGCAGCAGAGACAACGCAGTGGGAGATGTGATCCTGGACCAGTCCCAGGCTGAGCGCGTGCAGTGCCTTGGTGACGGCAGAGACCTGGGTCAGCACATCAATGCAGTACTTGTCCTCATCCACCATCCGGGCAATCCCCCGGACCTGCCCCTCTATACGCTTCAACCGCCGCAGGTACGCTTCCTTATCGCTGGAATAGCCGCGCTCTTCATCCACAGCGACGACCTCAACCGCGTTCGTGTCCACGATCCGACCTCCAGATAATGTCTAACAACACTCCGAAGGTATACCCCTGGAGGGTATGGGTCAAGTACCCCATGGGGGTATCGGCAGAACCGTTCAGGCCAGGTTGCGTGCACGCTGGCGTAAGGTGGGACGCGTGGGAAAGAAAGAACTGACCAGCGCTGCGGAGGACTACCTCAAAGTCATCTGGACGGCACAGGAGTGGACGGACGCACCGGTGACCGTCTCTGCACTCTCGGCCCACCTGGGGTTCTCGGCGTCATCGGTTTCCGAGGCGGTGAAGAAGCTGGCGGCGCAGGGATTCCTGACCCACGCGCGTTACGGGTCCGTTGCCCTTACCCCGACAGGCGAGCAGGCGGCAGTCAACATGGTGCGGCGCCACCGGCTGATTGAGACGTTCCTGGTGGAGTACCTCGGGTATGGCTGGGACGAAGTGCATGACGAGGCGGAGAACCTTGAACACGCTGTCTCCGACAAGATGGTCGAAGCTCTTGCAGTGCGCCTGGGCCACCCGGTCCGCGATCCGCACGGGGATCCCATTCCGGCGCGGGACGGCAGTCTCCCCGCACTCGACGCCGCGCGCCTGAGCCACAGCGAACCGGGCACCCGGCTGCGCATCGCGCGCGTTTCGGACAACAGCCCTGAACTGCTCCGCTATCTGGGCGGCATGGGCCTGGGCCTGGACACCGAGGTCAGTATCCTGGAACGCCAGACCTACGCCGGCACCCTCACCCTGGAACGCTCCGGCGGACGGGTGGAACTCGGACTCCCCGCAGCCGAGGCAATCTGGGTTGTGCAGGCCTAGCTCGGTTCCGTGTCCAGCGGCAGGTCGTACACAACCTGGCGGCTGACCGGCCGGTAGCCCAGCTGTTCATAAATCCGCAGCGCCCCGGACGGGTTCTCGGTATCCACGCCCAGGCCGGCGTTCTCCATGCCGGAGGCAGCGAACCGCCGCATCGCTTCTGCCAGCATCGCGGGGGCGATTCCCTTGCCGCGCCAGGGGCGCAGGACGCCGAGCAGCTCGGTGTAACCCTCCGAATAGCCGAAGATTGCCGGTGATTCCGGGTCGTAACTGGCCAGCTGGTAGGCGGCAATGTCCCCGGAGGACTTCTCGGTGACCACAAAGCTCCAGTCTGGCCGGAACTGCGGATGGCCCACGGTGAACCGCCAGTTCTCCCGGTCCCGGGGTTCGCTCCCCCAGTGATCCAGGAACGCCTCGTTGTGGGCAAGGCGCAGCCGCTCGGAAATATCCTCGGAGAACGTTCGGAACTCCATGCCATCCGGAAGCTCCGCGGCCGGCAGCACGCCGTCGAGCGGGCGGGTCATTTCGGTGAAGTACCGGACTACGCGCGCATCCGTCGATTCAAGCAGCGCCAGGTGGGACGGATTGTCTGACTCCGCATAGCTGCGCAGCACCGGGTCTTCGCCCTGCCGTTCCTGTACCCGGGCACGGGCGCGGGCGGCCTGCCATTGGTAGACCGCCGTGCCGATCCCCCGCCGGCGCCACGCCGGGTCCACCCCGCCGAACCCGATAGCGCGTACTGAGTCCGGGTTCAGGTTCACCAGGCCGAACGCCCGCGGCACACCGCCGGAATCCACGCCAAGCAGCGAATCCAGCTCAGGATCGTTGCCCGGGCGCTCCAAAGCGTGCTCAAGATCTGCACGGTCTTCGGCCCATCCGGGCTTGTCCACTTCCACCATCCGGCGGATCAGGGCATGCCAGTCATCCAGGTCTTCAGGCGTGATGGGACGCCACGCAAGCTGCGTCTGCGGTCCGGGCAGGTGCACAGTGTCTGTTGAGGCCATGGCTCCTAGCGTAGGGCAAGGCTGCTTTTGACCGCACCCAGCTCAAGGGTGCTGCTGCACCACGCGGCGTCGGCCGGATTATGGGTCACCACAACCACGGTCTTGCCGGCCAGACCGGAGGCGAGGTCCGCCATCAGCTGGCGCCCGGCCGCAGGGTCCAGGTGTGCCGTAGGCTCATCCAGCAGCACAATTCCCGCTTCCGTCAGCAGGGCACGTGCCACCGCGAGACGCTGGCGCTGCCCGCCGGAGAGCCGGTGGCCGCCGTTGCCGATCCGGGTGTCAATCCCGTCCTCGAGCTCTGCGATAAGTCCGCCGAGTCCCACGGCCTCCAGGGCAGCCAGCATTTCCGCCTCACCGGGGGCGTTGGCGCGGTCACGGGCGATCAGCAGGTTGCCGCGAAGCGAGGAGTCGAACAGATGCGCCTCCTGCGGGCACCAGGCCATGCCGCGTGCTTCCCGGCTGAACTCCGAGGCCGGGCGTCCGCCGATGCGGAACGTACCGGCCTGGGGCTGCAGGAACCCCAGCAGCACACCCAGCAGGGTGGACTTGCCGCTGCCGGACGGACCGGTGACGGCAAGCCAGTCCCCCGGCTCCAGGCTGAGATCGACGCCGTCGAGCACGTCGCGGGATCCGCCCGGGTAGCGGTAGCGGATGCCGGACAGTTCGATGCTGCCCGGGCGCGTAGCTGCCGCCGATGCAGCTGCAGGCTCGTCCGGCTGCGTGCCGGGATCGACCGAATCCGATCCGAGGTCCGGGAGCACCTTGTCCCCCAGCACCCGCCAGGCGGTGAACTGCTGGATAGAGCCGTTGACCGCCGCGAAGCACTCGAGCAGGGCCAGCTGCATCAGTACGATCACCGCGGCAACCGTGGCGGGAACACCCTGGGCCAGGCCCAGAATCCAGAGCGCTGATCCGGCGCAGGCCAGAGCGGTCAGCGCGTTGGCGAGCCCCTGCGCCCAGGCGGTGCGCCGCGCCGCTCCGGCTGCGGCGGCGTCCAGCAGCCGCTGCCGGGTCAGCACGGGAGTCGCGGATGTGTTGGCTTCCAGGTCGCGGGAAGCGGAGAGCAGCTTGGCCATGGACGCCATGGCCTTGGACTGCAGCGTCACGGTCCGGGCGCGGGCAGCGGCGTCGACCCAGAGCGCTACGGCCGGAGCGCCGATGAGACCCACCAGGCACAGTCCGATCTGGACCCAGATGGCCTCCGGAATCAGGATCCCGGTGGCAATGCAGGCAGCGACTGCCGTGACAAAGGCCGTCAGCGGCGCAAAAACCACGCGGGGCGCAATGTCGCGCAGTTCGTCGACATCGCCCACCAGGCGTTCCAGGGCTCCGCCGCCGCGGGCCAGCCGGCGCCAGCCTTCGGGTCGGTTCAGCAGACCGTTCCACAGCCGGATGCGGATTGAGTTGGTGGCGCGGAAGACGGCGTCGTGCAGGTGCAGGCGTTCACGGTAACGCAGCACAGCACGGCCGATGCCGAAGAACCGCACACCCACAATCGCGGTAAGCAGGTACAGGATCGGGGGCTGCTCGGAGGCGCGGACAATCAGCCAGCCGGAGAGCGCGCTGAGAGCGACGGCGAAGATGGTCGCGCCGGTGCCGTAGGCCAGTGCCTTCAGGAACTGGGGGCTCCAGGGGCGTAGGACCAGCAGGTTCTTCCACAGCGGCTGGTGCACATAACCGGCCTGCGCCGTGGAGCCGCTGAACTGGTTTTCCGCGGGAGCAGGTGCGTCGGCAGGCAGTGGGTCCAGCTCCGGTTCCGGACCGGGAACTTCGGCTCCTACCGGAATGCGCATACCGGCAATTGCCGCCGTCCGGCGGTCGTGGGCGACCAGCAGGACGGTGCAGCCGGGGCTCAGGCGGGCCAGGGCGGAACGGACCGCAGCGGCGCTGGACTCATCCAGGTGGGCGGTGGGCTCGTCCGCGAGCAGGACCCCGACGCCGGGAACGTTCCGGACGCGGGCGATGGCCCGTGCCACGGCTACGCGGCGCTGTTCGCCGGGGCTGAGGTCTGCAGTGTGTGCATCGAGCAGATGCAGGGAGCTGATCTCGGCCAGCGCCTGCTCGGCGGCGGTGCGCTGGGCGCCGGGGTCCGCGAGTCCGGAGTAAAGGCCGATTTCCGCGGCTACGGTTTCCTCTACCAGCACCGGGTGCTGCGGGATCCAGGCCACCCGGGTCCGGTCCACGCCGGAGGCTTCACCGCTGATCCGGACTCCGGCACCGTTGCGGCGCAGGCCTGCCAGCACCTCAAGGACGGTGGTCTTGCCGCAGCCGCTGGGTCCGCTAAGCGCGGCAATGGCTCCGGCGGGAACGGTGAAGGAGAGATCTTCGAGAACGGGGTCGGGACGTCCGTCGTACTGAACGGTCAGGCCGCGCACTCCCACACTGCCGTCGTCGTCCGTCTGTGCAGACTGTGCGAGCGGACGGGCAGCGGGTGCGTCGAGCACGGCATTGGTCCGCTTCAGGGCTTCCAGCCCGTCTTCGCTGGAGTGGTGGGCAGTACCCAGGTCACGCAGCGGCTGGTAGCACTCGGGGGCCAGGATCAGTGCCAGGAGGCCCATTTCCAGCGACATGTCCCCGTGCACCAGGCGCACACCAATGAAGACAGCCACCACCGCCACGGAGATCGTGGCGATCAGTTCAAGGGCCAGCGAGGACATAAAGGCCACGCGCAGGGTTTCCAGGGTGGTGACGCGGTAGCGGTCAGCGACGTCGCGCAGGGCACGGGTCTGGGCACGGGCACGGCCCAGGCCCACCAGGACCGGCAGGCCCTTGGCCAGTTCAAGCATGTTGTCCGAGAGCCGGTTGAGGGCCTCGATGGCCTTCGCCGTCTTGTCTCCGGTGTGCAGGCCGATCAGGATCATGAACACCGGCACCAGCGGAACGGTCAGGACAATCACGACGGCGCTGACCCAGTCGGCGGTGAGAATGCGGACGCCGACCAGCAGCGGCAGCACCGCACAGGTCACCAGCGCCGGCAGGTACTTGGCGTAGTAGTTGTCCAGGCCGTCCAGACCGCGGGTCAGCAGGACGCTGAGTGCGCCCGGCCCCATGCCGGGAACGCTGCCGCCGTCGGCCAGGACCCTGTGCGTGAGCTGGCCGCGCAGTTCGTCCTTGACCCCGGCGGCCGCGCGCTGCGCCACGGTTTCCTGGGCCCAGATGGCCAGGGACCGAAGCACCGCTCCGCTGATGCCTGTCGCTGCGACGTATCCCCAGTCCGGGCTGCCGGCGGCCAGACCGGCAATTCCTGCGGCAACACCGGTTGCCAGCAGCACCAAACCCAGGGCTTTGACCGCGGCCACGAGTCCCAGCAGATACAGCGCCCGGCGGCTGGTGGCGCTGACCGGAAGGACCGGCTTCACTGGACCTTCACCTTGTGCACGGCGGGGATGGACTCAGCCGTGACGCGCTTGCGGAAAACCCAGTAGGTCCAGCCCTGGTAGAGCAGCACGATGGGCAGGCCGAACACGGAAACCCAGGTCATGACCTTCAGCGTGTAGGGGCTGGAGGACGCGTTCTCGATGGTCAGGTTCCAGGCTGCGTCGAGCGAGGACGGAAGGACCACCGGGTACATGGCCGCGAAAATTGAAACGGCACCAAAGAGAAGGAACGCGCCCAGGAATGCGAAGGACAGCGCTTCCTTGCCCTTGAAGGCCATCAGCCAGGCAACCACCAGGGCAACCACGGCAACGGCCAGCGGGATCAGGGACATCAGCTCGCCGCTGGTGAACTGCACACCAATGGCCCAGGCAGCCAGCGGGAGCACACCCACAGGCAGCCAGCGCACGACGGCGCGGCGGGCCCGGGCGCGAATCTCGCCGTCGGTCTTCAGCATCAGGAAGGCGCAGGCGTGGACCAAGGCAAAGCCGACGACCGCCAGGCCGCCCAGGACTGCCCACGGGGTGAGCCAGGCGAAGGCTCCGCCCACCCGGTCGCCGTTCTCGTTCAGCGGCAGTCCGGTGGAGGTCAGGGCGAGAGCCGCACCTACACCGAAGGCGCTGATGAAGGAGCCCAGTGCCATGGCCCAGTCCCAGCGGTTGCGCCAGCGGTCGGAGTCCCGCTTGCCGCGGTATTCGATTGAAACAGCGCGGAAGATCAGGCCAAGCAGCACCAGCGTCAGCGGCAGGTAGAGCGCGGAGAACAGCGCCGCGTACCAGAACGGGAAGGCTGCGAAGGTCATGGCGCCTGCGGTGATGAGCCAGACTTCGTTGCCGTCCCAGACAGGACCGATGGTGTTGAGCAGTACGCGCCGCTCCTTTTCATTACGGGCGAAGAGCTTCATGAGCATGCCCACGCCCAGGTCGAACCCTTCCAGGAACAGGTATCCAACCCACAGGAAGGCAATAACAATGAACCAGAATGTTGGAAGCGTCATGTTCTTCCCTTCCTGCTAGTAGGCGAAATCCAGGACGTCGTCGGACTTGCGTCCGCCGGGCTTGCCGCCACCATCGGTGCCGTCGGTGCCGTCCGGCCCGTCAGTGCCGCCGGAGCCGTCACCGTCGTGTCCGTTCCCGGGAAGCAGCTCGGGCATGGCGGACGGAACGCCGCCGCGGACATATTTGGCCAGCAGCGCAACTTCAACCACCAGCAGCGCAAGGTAGATCACCGTGAAGGAGATGACGGAGAAGAGCAGTTCCGCCTTGCTTACCCCCGGGGACACTGCCGCTGCCGTGAACATAAAGACGTTGTCTATGCCGGTGAAGCTCGGGTTGGGCACCACAACGAAGGGCTGACGGCCCATTTCGGTGAAAATCCAGCCGGCACTGTTGGCGCCGAACGGGGCGAGGATGCCGAACACAGCCAGGCGCATAAGGCCCTTGGACTGCGGCACGGTGCCCTTGCGGGTAACCCACAGCGCCACCGCGGCAGCCAGTGCCGCAACACCGCCGAAACCGATCATGATGCGGAAGCCCCAGTAGGTCACGGACATAACCGGCAGGTAGTCGATCTCCTGTCCGGCCTGCTCGCCGTACATCGGGTCATCAGGCAGGTGGGTTCCGTAGTTCTCCTGGTACTCCGGGATCAGGGTGTTCACACCGTCAACCGGGGTGTTGAAGTCGCCGTTGGCCAGGAAGGACAGGACGCCGGGAACCTCGATCAGCGTCTTGACGTCCTCGCAGTTCTGGGCGCCGACGTCGCCCACGGACAGAACGGAGAAGGCCGTTCCGTTGTGGCAGGCAGCTTCCGCGGCAGCCATCTTCATCGGCTGCTGCTCGAACATCAGCTTGCCCTGCAGGTCACCGGTAATCGCGGTGCCGGCGAACGCCACAACCGCAACGGCAGCACCGATACGGAGCGCCTTGAGCCAGACCGCGTGGTCGGTTTTGTCCCGGCCGATCGCGGCGTCTTCGCCCACGATGACGCGGCCGTTCTCATCCACCGTGTCGATGCCGTCGCGGCGCCGCTTCCACAGGTGGTACCAGGAAATACCCAGCAGAAAGCCGCCGGCAACGGCGAAGGCACCGGTGATCGTGTGGGGGAAGGCCACCAGCAGGGTGTTGTTAGTGAGCACGGCCCAGATATCCGTCATGACAGCGCGGCCGTCCACAAGCTCAACGCCCACGGGATGCTGCATCCAGGAGTTCGCGGCGAGGATGAAGTAGGCCGAGAGCGCCGAGGCTCCGGTCGCCAGCCAGATGGTGGCCAGGTGGAGTTTCTTGGGGAGCCGGTTCCAGCCGAAGATCCAGAGGCCCAGGAACACGGACTCAGTAAAGAAGGCGAGCAGCGATTCAAGTGCCAGCGGGGCGCCGAAGACGTCGCCGACAAACCGGCTGTACTCGCTCCAGGCCATCCCAAACTGGAATTCCTGGACCAGGCCGGTAGCCACGCCCATGATGAAGTTGATCAGGAACAGCTTGCCCCAGAACTTGGTCAGGCGCAGGTACTCTTCCTTGCCCGTGCGGACCCAGGCGGTCTGCAGGGCGGCCACAACCAGGCCCAGTCCGATGGTCAGCGGAACCATCAGGAAGTGATACACCGTCGTTATGCCGAATTGCCAGCGGGCAATGTCCAATGCTTCCACGTGCAGGTCCTTAGTTATGTCATGTTCTACAAGCGGTAGAAATCCTTCTTCTACGAATCGTAGAACACCTTGCTGACATCTTTCTACGTGATGTAGAGAACATCCGTAAAAGTCGGTATTGTTAAGCTCCTCGACGTGCCCCGCCAGGGCGTACGCGGCAAGGATAACCAGCCCGGGGCGACCTCCCGGGCCAGGGACCGGAGACAAAGGAAGATGCGGACTATGGCGACTCTTGGAGAGCTCGAGCGTGCGATGATGGACCTCCTGTGGGAGTCCTCCGAGGCGTTAACCGCCAATGAACTCCGCGAACGCCTGGCGAAGAATGACGCCGGCCGTGCCGAGGCCAGGGGCCTGGCCGTCACCACCGTCCTCACCGTGCTTTCCCGCCTGGAGAAGAAGGCCCTCGTGGCCCGCGAACGCGACATCCGCCCCCACCGCTACCGTGCCGTGACCACACGCGCCGAACACACGGCCGAGCTGATGCATGAGGTCCTTGGTTCGGCGAATGACCGCGAGGCCGTCCTGGCCCGCTTCGTCGGTTCCGTCTCGGCAACCGAAGCGCAAACCCTGCGCAGGCTGCTCGACGGCGCCTAGACCGCCGGTCCGCGCCCCGCATGTTCTGGGCCTCGTATTTCCTCGCTGCTCTTGCAGTAATCCTCGCCTGGCCGGTTCCGGTTGTGCTGTCGCGTGCCAAGTGGCCGGCGCGCTCCCCCTTCACCGCGATGGTGCTGTGGCAGTCAATCGCCCTGGCCGGCGGACTGTCCATGATCGGAGCCATGCTGACCTGGGGCCTGGAGCCGATTGGCGACAGCCTGGCCCAGGGGCTCAGTGCGCTTTGGGACATCCTCCTCCAGCGCCGCTCCGTCGAAGCACTGGGCCTGGTCCATGTCTTTGCCATTAGCGCGGCCGTGCTGCTCAGCGTGCACCTGGTCTTCACCCTGCTGCTGACTTACTACCGCATCGTCTCCGGCAGGCGCCGCCACCGCGACATGCTGAACCTCCTCAGTTCCCCCTCGCTGAATACACCGGCAACCCTTGTTATCCCCCACCCCTCCCCCGTGGCCTACTGCCTTCCGGGCGGGGCGCACTCGGTCACCGTCCTCTCGGACGGACTGATGGACATCCTCTCCGAGGAAGAGCTTTCGGGTGTGCTCACCCATGAGAAGGCACACCTGAGCCAGCACCACCATCTGCTGCTCTGGGCCTTCGCGGCCTGGCGGGCGGCCCTCCCGTGGCTGCCCACCTCGCAGCTGGCCCAGCGGTCGGTGAACGAACTGATCGAGATGCTTGCCGATGACGAGGCACTCAAGAAGGTGGGCCGGCCAACGCTGATCCGCGCCGTCGCCATCGTTGGCTCCGCCTCAGCTGCGGGAGCCGGTGCTGATACCGTCGCCAGCCTGCCGGGCTCCTCGGGCCCTGCGGTCGCCGGCGGCAGCGTGGACGACGAAACCGGCATGGCAGCACGGCTCAGCCGGCTGCTCACACCCCAGCCTCCGCTGCCCCGCTGGGTGAACATCCTCATCCAGGCCGCGGCGGTACTCCTGCTTGCTGTTCCCACCGTGCTGCTGTTTGCCCCTGGACTGATTCACGGCTGACCTGCCCGGTACAGTCCAGGCAGACCGTCCGGGCGGAAGCGCGGCTAGGCGTCGATGCGGTCGCGGTCCAGCATGGCGGCACCGGCGATGATGAACTCCTTGCGCGGCGCGACGTCGCTGCCCATCAGCAGCTCAAAGGTGGCCTCGTCGACATGGCGCTCAGCTTCCTCGGCTTCGCTGAGCCGGATCCGGCGCAGGGTGCGGTGGCGGGGGTCCATGGTGGTTTCAGCCAGCTGGTCGGCGTCCATCTCGCCCAGGCCCTTGTAGCGCTGGATCGGTTCCTTGTAGCGCTTGCCTTCCTTCTCCAGCTTGGCAAGGAGCTGATGCAGCTCCTTCTCGCTGTACGTATAGACCATCTCGTTGGCCTTGGAACCGTGGTTGATGACTTCCACCCGGTGCAGCGGCGGCACGGCCGCGTAGACGCGGCCGGCCTCGACCAGCGGGCGCATGTAGCGGAAGAACAGCGTCAGGAGCAGGGTACGGATGTGGGCGCCGTCGACGTCGGCGTCGGTCATGAAGATCACCTTGCCGTAACGTGCCGCCTCCAGCTGGAAGCTCCGGCCAGAACCGGCACCCACCACCTGGATCAGGGCCGCGCACTCGGCATTGGAGAGCATGTCCGAGACGGAGGCTTTCTGCACGTTGAGGATCTTGCCCCGGATGGGCAGCAGGGCCTGGAAATCGGAGGAACGTGCCAGCTTGGCTGTTCCCAGGGCGGAGTCACCCTCCACAATGAACAGTTCCGAGCGCTCATTGTCGTCGATGCGGCAGTCCGCCAGCTTCACGGGCATGGACGAGGTTTCCAGGGCATTCTTGCGCCGCTGGGTTTCCTTGTGGACACGGGCGGAGATACGGGACTTCATCTCCGAAACCACTTTTTCAAGCAGCAGGGCGGTCTGTGCCTTGTCACCGCGTGCCGGGGAGTTCAGCCTGGCCGTGATTTCCTTTTCGACGACCTTGGACACAATGGACCGGACCGCGGACGTACCCAGGATCTCCTTGGTCTGGCCTTCAAACTGCGGCTCGGCCAGCCGGACGGTAAGCACGGCAGTGAGCCCGGCGAAGACGTCGTCCTTCTCGATCTTGTCATTGCCGGCCTTCAGCTTGCGGGCGTTGGCTTCAATGACCTTGCGGAAGGTTTTCAGCAGCGCCTGCTCGAAGCCCGCCTGGTGCGTGCCGCCCTTGGGGGTGGCAATGATGTTCACAAAGCTGCGGATGCTGGTTTCATAGCCAATCCCCCAGCGCAGGGCGATGTCGACTTCGCATTCGCGCTCGACCTCCGTGATCTTGCTGTGCCCGCGTTCATCCAGGACGGGAACGGATTCCTTGAACTTGCCGGCGCCGTGCAGCCGCCAGATATCCGTGACGGCCGCGTCTGCGGCGAGGAATTCAACGAACTCAGAGATGCCGCCGTCGTGATGGAAAACTTCCTCCACCGGGCCGTCTTCGCCCGGGGTCCCGGGCAGGCGGCGTTCGTCCCGGAGGGTGATCCGCAGTCCGGGCACCAGGAAGGAAGTCTGGCGGGCGCGGGCTTCGAGTTCGGCATACGAGAATTTGGCGTCCGGAGTGAATATCTGCCGGTCGGCCCAGTAGCGGATGCGCGTGCCCGTCACCCCGCGCTTGGCTTTGCCAACCACTTCGAGCTTGCTGCTTTCCAGGAACGGAGTGAACTTTGCATCAGGAGACGGCTTGGAGCCCGTGTCGGCAAAAACACCGGGCTCGCCGCGACGGAAGGTCATCTGGTAGGTCTTCCCGGCCCTGTCCACCTGGACGTCCAGGCGGGAGGAGAGCGCGTTGACCACGGATGCGCCGACGCCGTGCAGGCCGCCGGAGGCAGCGTAGGAACCGCCGCCGAACTTGCCGCCCGCGTGGAGCTTAGTGAAGACAACCTCCACGCCGGAGAGGCCGGTCTTGGGTTCGATGTCCACGGGGATGCCGCGGCCGTCGTCGTGGATTTCAACGGAGTTGTCCGCGTGCAGGATGATCCGGATGCTCTGCCCGTAGCCGGCCAGCGCCTCGTCAACGGAGTTATCGATGATTTCCCAGAGGCAGTGCATCAGGCCGCGGGAATCGGTGGACCCGATGTACATGCCGGGACGCTTCCGGACAGCCTCAAGGCCCTCGAGGACGGAAAGGTGCCGGGCGTTGTACTCAGTATCCAGGGGGACCACGTTTGCTGAACTCCTACGGCCGGTTGGGCGGCCATGTTTTGCGTCGGGAAGCCTTGCGGCTGGGCAGCCGGCGGAAACCGGCCTTCTATAAGGTTAATGCCCCGCGGTGACAGTGCGCGGCAGCGACTCAGCTGCTCGCCCCTGCAGGCTCGTCTCCGCGGCGATACTGTGAACGCCGCCGCCCCGGCACCTTCCTGTGCTGCTACTCATTGGTACGCGCAGAGCGAAAGACGCACTGAAATGGAAAGGACTGCCCGGCAAAGGTGGTTATATGAAGTATCAACACCCTTAAGGAGGCACTCATGACAGCAGCAGTTGCTACACGTCAACTAAACACGCTGGACCGCTGTGACCGCTGCGGCGCTCAGGCTTACGTGCGCGCGGTACTGGAATCCTCCGGTGGGGAACTGCTCTTCTGCGCTCATCACGCCCGGGCAGTGGAGGCCAACCTTCGGCCCCTGACCTCTGAGTGGCAGGACGAAAGTGCTCGCCTGCACCAGAAGGCCGCTGCAACGGAAGACTGATTCCGTACAGCAGTCCAAGACTTGGCGAGGGCCTCTCCGGCATGGAGGGGCCCTCGTTCTGTCTTCGGTTACGGTGACCCAAAAACCAGCCGGGTCAAACCAAAAAGCAGTGCCCCCGCGTTTACCACGGGGGCACTGCTTTAACTGCTTGGGGAATCGGAGTCCTAGTCCAGGTAATCCCGCAGGACCTGGGACCGGGACGGGTGGCGCAGCTTGGACATCGTCTTGGACTCGATCTGGCGGATCCGTTCACGGGTCACGCCGTAAACCTTGCCGATTTCGTCCAGGGTCTTGGGCTGGCCGTCGGTGAGGCCGAAACGCATGGCCACGACGCCGGCTTCACGCTCGGAGAGCGTGTCCAGGACGGAGTGCAGCTGTTCCTGCAGCAGGGTGAAGCTCACGGCGTCTGCCGGGACAACCGCTTCGGAGTCCTCGATAAGGTCGCCGAACTCGGAGTCGCCGTCTTCACCAAGCGGGGTGTGCAGGGAGATGGGCTCGCGGCCGTACTTCTGGACCTCGACGACCTTCTCGGGCGTCATGTCCAGTTCAAGTGCCAGCTCTTCAGGAGCGGGCTCGCGTCCCAGGTCCTGGAGCATCTGGCGCTGGACACGGGCCAGCTTGTTGATGACTTCAACCATGTGCACCGGGATGCGGATGGTGCGGGCCTGGTCAGCCATGGCGCGGGTAATCGCCTGGCGGATCCACCAGGTGGCGTAGGTCGAGAACTTGAAGCCCTTGGTGTAGTCGAATTTCTCGACCGCACGGATCAGGCCCAGGTTGCCTTCCTGGATGAGGTCAAGGAAGAGCATGCCGCGGCCGGTGTAGCGCTTGGCCAGCGACACAACGAGCCTCAGGTTAGCTTCCAGCAGGTGGTTCTTGGCGCGCTTGCCGTCGTGGATGATCTGCTGAAGGTCCCGCTTGAGCTTGGGATCCATGTCCGGATCAGCGGCGATCTTCTCTTCGGCGTAGAGGCCTGCCTCGATGCGCAGTGCCAGGTCCACTTCCTGCTCAGCGTTCAGCAGGGCGACCTTGCCGATCTGCTTCAGGTAGTCCTTGACCGGGTCAGCTGTTGCGCCGGCGGAAACAACCTGCTGGGCAGGTGCGTCGTCGTCGTCAGCGTCCGAGTAAACGAATCCGGAACCGGTGGGGGCTGCCTCGGGAGCATCCGCTTCGACTACTTCGACGTCCACGTCCGTGGGCTCGGCGTCGGCGTCATCAGCATGGATGTCGGCGTCCTCAGCGGGCTCGGCTGCCTTCTTGGCGGTGGTCTTAGCCGCGGAGGCCTTTGCCGTGGTCTTCCGGGTGGAAGGCTTGCGGGCAGTTTTGGCGGCCGTTTTGGTGCCTGCGGCAGCAGCCGCCTCAGCAACCTCGGCAGTCACAGTGTCAGTCTCTTTGACAGCAGTTGTCTTTCTCGCGGACACAGAAAACCTTTCAATACGGCGGGCTGCGGCGCCACCATGGGGGCAACACCACTATGACCCTGTCAAGTCCGTGCCATAACCAGTGGTCTGTACGCGGCGGCTTTCCTAAGAAAACACACCGCGTCCTGCTCCTATTCCCCTCAAGGGAGTGTGGAACGAACACTAGGTACACGAACCCAACCGGGTCTCGGTTCCCATTGTCGCATGCTTTCGGGCACGGCCACCACCGGACACGGCGGTTCGCGCTGCCTGGTCCCGCCGTCCGGCCCCGCCTGCCTGGGGTCACACCGCACCTTCACCCCGCCAGGCAGTTGACGGTGACTGCGCCCACTGCGGAAGTTCACCCCGGCGCAGCAACTCCCTCAGCAAAGCCGCCAGGCGATAGCCGGGAACTTCGCGCAGTGCTCCCGAGAGGCAGATTTCGGCTCTGGAGCTTCGTCCCCGCGCCCACTCGATCCATCCCAGCAGAGTCAGCAGTGCAGCGGCTGGCTCTCCTGCGGCCCGCTGCACCAGGGCGGTGAAGGCCTCATACGCCCGGTCCATGCGTTCCCAGTCCGGTGCGGTGCGGCTCCGGCCGATCAGGATGGCCCGAAAGAGCCGTCCAGCGTCAGCCGGTGCGGAGAGTTCACCGGGTGCGCCCGGTTCACCGGATCCTGCAGGGTTACCGGATCCAGCAGGGTCACCGGGTTCAATGGAGTGCGCCGGATCCGGCAGCAGCCACTGCCGCGCTCCTTCCACCGCAGCTGCCAGACCGGTGGCCGCGAGAACCAGGATGGTGTCCCTCACGGGCTTAGATTCCAGACTGGCCAGCAGCAGAGCGTCCTCCTGGATCCCGTCGGGCGCCCGAGCGGGCTCTTCCCCGCCGGCCGCCGCCAGGCCAGCCCGGTCCCCTGCTTTGCTGTCTCCGGCCGAGAGCTGCCCGGGAAGGACGGTGGAGCGGATCCGTTGTTCCCACGCGGCCAGCACGCCGTCGAAAACCTCCGAACTGCCCCATCTCCCTCCCATGCTGCGCCGGACTTCATCCACCTGCGCGTCCAGCGCATCGGTCCGGAACCGGCCCGCGGCCCGCAGCGACTCAGGCAGCGACGCCGCGTAAGCACTGCCGCGGTAAACCAGTTCCGCGTTGAGCCTGCTTTCAGCGATGTTGCCGATCGGATACCCGGGCCAGGGACAGCAGGCGCTGTCCCCGCAGAAGTAGTCGCGCCAGGTGCGGGTTCCTGCCAGCCAGGCATCCCGGAGCCGGAGGCCGTTGTCCTCCAAGCCGTCGGCCAGGAGTTCCATCAGGGCACTGTAAGGCGGAGGGGAACCTTCCTCCCAGGGCAGATCTGTGTACATCACGGCGAGCACGCCGTCAGCGGTCTCGTCGCCGGAGAGCAGGGAGGTAATCCGGGAGGTGTAGTCCGTGAGCAGCCCCAGGTTGTTCGGTTCCGGGATCTCGCCGGAACAGTGGGGCCCGGGAAGGTCCAGCCGGAGCGTGGCCCCGAGCCGGGACCCGCGCAGAGCCAGCAGCACCAGCGACTCACGGGGCTGGAAACCCAGACAGTGGGGCACAAACGCGAGGATGTCCTGCGGGGTGCCAACCCTCAGCACGTCGGTGCTGTCAGGGTCGGCAGAACCTCGCCCGGAGGCACCGCCGGTTGAGCTGCCTGCTGGAAATGGTCGGAGTGGTGCGGGGCGGCCGCCGGCCGGATGTCCCGCTTTCTGGGGTTCGCTCATGCCGCAAGACTGCCCGTCTCTGTCCGGTCCCCGCCCCGGCAGGAATCTCCCTGCGGACAACGCTTCCAGTGGACGTGCGCTCGCCCCGGGTGTGGAGGGACAGAGAGTGGACCTAGGTCAGCTTTCGGCTTCCTCCGTGCCGCGGCGCTCCTCACGGCGGCGGCGGCGGTCCCGGGCCAGTGCTTCGCGCAGCGGCGGCAGGTGGAGGCCGTCATCGGCCATTGCAGTGCGTAGCTTCCGCCGGTTGCGCAGGATGCCCGCCACGCCGATGCCCATCACCAGAAACTGCACGGCCAGGGCGATGCGGAAGGCGGCCAGGTCATAGAGGTTGCCGCCGGAGAACCCGGTGTTGAGGAGAATGTCGAGCACCAGCCCCACAAGATACATGGACACCAGCGAAGCCACGAACCCGCCGATGTTCACGATTCCGGTGGCCGTGCCGAGCCGGGTGCTGGGGTTGTACGTCCTGGCGAAGTCGAAGCCGATCATGGATCCAGGCCCGCCCACCGCGAGCACCGCTACCAGGCCCAGCAGCACCCACAGCGGTGCCGGACCGGGCCACAGCATCACAATCAGCCAGGCGCCGGCCATCGCGCCGGCGATGAGCAGAACCATGGTGGAACGGCGCAGTGGATGCCGGCCGACCCATGACCCAAGCCACGGACCGCACAGGATGGCAACCACCACAAAAAAGGTCATCAGGAAGGATGCTTCCGCCGGGGAAACCTGCTCACCACTGACCAAGTATGGGTAACCCCACATCAGCACAAAGACGGTCCCGGGGAACTGGATGGTGAAGTGCGTCCACAGGCCCAGCCGGGTGCCGGGCTGCCGCCACGCTGCTGCCAGGGAGCCGCCGTCGTGCGCTTGGAGGGGAGCGCGTGCGGCACCGCCGGGCTGGTTGCGGATCAGGGCCAGCGCCAGCACAAAGGCGAGAACAGACAGTGAGGCGGCACCGATGAAGGCCGTGTTCCAGCCCAGTTCGTGCAGGACAAAAGCGAACGGGATGGCACTGGCAATCTGGCCCAGCTGTCCGATGATTCCGGTCCATTGCGTCAGGACCGGAATCCGCTGCGGCGGGAACCAGGCCGGCAGCAGGCGCAGGACGGAGATAAACGTCAGGGCGTCACCGGCTCCCACCAGGGAACGGCCAACTATTCCGGCGCCGACACTCTCCGCCATGGCCAGCTGGAACTGCCCTGCGAACATAAGGACGGCTCCGGCGGTAATCAGCAGGCGGGGACCAAACCGGTCCACGAGCATTCCCACCGGGATCTGCAGGCCGGCGTAAACCAGCAGCTGCACCACGGTGAAGACCGAGAGAACGGAGGCCGTGGCGGAGAACCGTTCCGTGGCCTCGACTCCGGCCACGCCGAAAGCGGTCCGCTGCGTGACTGCCACCAGGTAGGCGAAGACACCCGTGCCCCAGACGAGCCATGCTCCCCTGTGTTTCATGCGGCACCGCCTGCCCGGCCGCCGCCGGCGCTGGAAACAGGCTTAGGCGGTGCCCCCGGGTGTTCCCGGACGGTCATCCCTGCCGGGAAGGCGGTTGGGGCCGTTCGGTTCAACGCTGTCCTCATCCTTGTCTGCGGCAGGATCACCGCTGGAACCAGCGGCTTCCTGCTCGCCCTGCCCAATCAGCAGGGCTTCGGTCTCTTCTTCGGCCTGCGGGCTGGCCAGGTAGGCTTCGACGGCGGCGCCCAGCTCTTCGGCGTCGGGCAGCTCGTCGTTGTCCTTCACCAGCAGGGAACGCCGGACTGTGCTGCCGGTGTACTCGTCGTAGCGGCTTTCCAGGGTTGCCACGACACCGCGCACTTCAGCCGAGGCATCGACCTGCTGTGCGATCTGCTTTTCAACTTCGCGGCCGGCTTCACGCAGCCGGTCGGTCGGCAGCACCAGATTAGCCGCTGCACCGAGGTATTCCAGGGCCGCCACGGCGGCGGGAGGGAATTCGGCGTCGGCAAGGTAATGCGGAACGTGCACCACGTGGCCTACGACGTCGACCCCGGCTTCGGCGAGGCGCACCTCCAGCAGGTGCCCCACGGCCGCCTGGATCTGCGCCGTTGGCTTCCAGGAGCTGATGCCCTCGATCAGGTCCGGACGGTTGCCGTGTGCGGTCACCCCGATCGGCCGGGTGTGCGGCACCGGCATGGGGACGGAATGAACCCACGCGACCAGCGAGACATCGAGCATTTCCACCAGCCGCAGCACGGCGGCGGTGAAGCGTTCCCACTGGAAATCCGGCTCGAAGCCGGTCAGGAACAGGAAGGGTTCGCCCAGCCCGTCATAAAACCGGTGGAGTTCAATCCGCGGCGCCTCGTAGCCGGTGAAGTGGTCTTCCACGAATGTCAGCTGGGGACGGCGGGCACGGTAGTCAATGAGCTGGTCGGCATCGAAGGTGGCCACGAGGTCGTGTTCCAGGTTCTCGAAAAGTTCGTCGCGTACCTGGGACACCACATGGCCTGCCTCGCCGAAACCTGTAAATCCGGCCAGCAGGCGCAGTCCGCGCACTTCGGCGGAGGCGGCCAGTTCCGGATCCAGGTTGAACAGGGTCAGCGGATCAAGCATGTTGTACCTTCCTGCCACTAGTCCCGTTGGTTTGCGGGGGCGCTTTAAAAACAAGCGCATACTTGTCAATCCCTTACTCAAGGGTAAACGCCATACACACGCCGATTCATTCCGCAAGGCACCATCACCGGCGGCCGCCCCGGCCGCTGAGAGACTACGATCAAAAGAGCAAAGCACTAAAAACGCACAAATACGTGAGGATGAAGCTTCGTGAGCAAAGCCAGTGAGGCAGACCTGCAGGTAATTTCCCGGGACGCACGCAAGGTCCAGGCACAGGCCCTGGTAGTCGGCGTCGGGCAGAGCCCGGACGGCCCCGTCCTGGTGGACAGCCCGCTCTCGCAGAAGTCATCCTCCGCCGTCGCCGGTTCATTCGCGCTGCTGGGTGTTACCGGAGCCGCCGACCAGGTTGTACGGCTCCCCGGACTGCCCGAGCTGGACGCGGAGATGCTGGTCCTGGCCGGACTTGGTCCGGTAGCCGCCGGCGAACCGCTGAGCACCGAGGCGCTGCGCCGGGCCGCCGGTTCCGCAGTCCGGCAGCTGGCCGGCACCTCCACCGTGGCACTGGCGCTTCCCGCGGCGACCGTTGAAGACGCTGCTGCCGTAGCCGAAGGTGCCCTGCTGGGTGCCTACAGTTTCACCGAACACCGCAGCGCCCACTCCGCCAAGGTCCCCGCCCCGGTTTCCTCGATCACCTTGGTGACCTCCATGGCCGGAGAGGCAGACCTGCAGCCCGCGCTGGACCGGGCACGCATCGTTGCACGCGCCGTCAACGCAACGCGCACCCTGGTCAACCAGCCCCCGAGCCACCTCTACCCGGAAACCTTCGCCGCCGCAGCGCGCGAGGCCGCCCGGCCGCTGCCGGTTAAGGTCACGGTCTGGGACGAGAAGAAACTCGAACGCGAAGGCTTCGGGGGCATCCTCGGTGTGGGCAAGGGCTCGGCCCGTCCGCCCCGCCTGGTGAAGGTGGAGTACTCCCCCGCCCGTGCCAAGGCCAAGCTGGCCCTCGTGGGCAAGGGCATCACCTTCGACTCCGGCGGACTCTCCCTGAAGCCCGCCGCCGGCATGCAGGCCATGAAGTCCGACATGGGCGGCGCCGCCGTCGTGCTCAACGCTCTTTTGGCCGTCGCTGAACTGGGCCTTCCGCTCAAGGTGACCGCCTGGCTCTGCCTGGCCGAGAACATGCCCTCCGGCACCGCCCAGCGCCCCTCCGACGTCCTGACCACCTACGGCGGACGCACCGTCGAGGTCCTCAACACCGACGCCGAGGGCCGGCTGGTCATGGCCGACGGCCTGGCAATCGCCAGCGAGGAAAACCCGGACGTCATCATCGACGTCGCTACGCTGACCGGCGCGCAGATGGTCGCCCTGGGCAACCGCGTCTCCGCCGTCATGGGCGAGGACGGCGTCCGCGACGCCGTCAAGGCAGCCGCAGACCGTGCCGGGGAACTCTTCTGGCCGATGCCGCTGCCGGAAGAGCTGCGCGCCAGCCTGGATTCGTCCACTGCGGACCTGGCCAACATTGGTGAACGCTTCGGCGGCATGATGACCGCGGCTGTGTTCCTGCGCGAATTCGTGGGCGAAGTCGACGGCGTGAAGATCCCCTGGGCACATCTGGACATCGCCGGCCCGGCTTTCAACGAAGGCGCGCCCTACGGCTACACGCCCAAGGAGGGCACCGGCGTCGCTGTGCGCACCTTGGTTTCCTACGCCGAGGACGTGCTGGCCCGCGCGGTATAGCACCTTTCATTGTTTTGCGTGCAACCCAGAGGGGCATTTGTTGCGCGTGTTTCTGGTTACATTCGCCTTCCGGCTCACTTAACCGAGTGGATGCCGGGGAAACTGGGCGATAGTGTGAAACCTATTCACAACCGCCCAAATCACTAACCGACGCGCCATCAGTGCGTCAACAGATTACGCGAGGGAGCGTCCACGTGGCCGAAGAGGCAACTGCGCAAGAGTTCGACATCCTGATCCTCGGTGGAGGCAGCGGCGGGTACGCCGCAGCACTCCGCTCCGTGGAGCTGGGCTTTTCCGTTGGGCTGATCGAAAAGGGAAAGCTGGGCGGCACCTGCCTGCACAATGGCTGCATCCCCACAAAGGCCCTGCTGCACTCAGCCGAAATCGCTGAAAACGCCAAGACGGCAGAGAAGTACGGCATCAAGGCCACCTTCGATTCCGTGGACATGAACGCGGTCAACTCCTACAAGGACAACATCATTGCGGGCAAGTTCCGCGGCCTGCAGGGCCTGATCAAGTCCAAGGGCATCACGGTCATCGAGGGCGAAGGCCGCCTGACCAGTGAAAAGACCATTGAGGTCAACGGCCGGACGTACACCGGTTCCAACATCATCCTGGCCACCGGCTCCTACTCCCGGTCACTTCCGGGCCTGGAAATCGGCGGGCGCGTCATCACCTCCGACCAGGCACTGACCCTGGACTACGTTCCCAAGAGTGCAGTGATCCTGGGCGGCGGCGTGATCGGCGTCGAGTTCGCATCTGTCTGGAACTCCTTCGGTGTTGACGTCACCATCGTGGAAGGCCTGCCGTCGCTGGTCCCCAACGAAGACGCCGCCATCATCAAGAACCTGGAGCGCGCCTACAAGAAGCGCGGCATCAAGTTCAGCACGGGCATCTTCTTCGAGAAGGTGGAGCAGAATGACGACGGCGTCGTCGTCACCCTCGCTGACGGAAAGACCTTCGAAGCCGAACTGCTGCTCGTCGCCGTCGGCCGCGGACCGGTCACCGCCAACCTCGGCTACGAGGAAGCAGGCCTCACCCTGGACCGCGGCTTCGTGATCACCGATGAGCGCCTGCACACCGGCGTAGGCAACGTCTACGCCGTCGGCGACATCGTCCCCGGCCTGCAGCTGGCCCACCGCGGCTTCCAGCAGGGCATCTTCGTCGCCGAGGAAATCGCCGGCCTGAAGCCGGTCGTCGTCGAAGACGTCAACATCCCCAAGGTCACCTACTGCGAGCCGGAGATTGCTTCAGTCGGCCTGACCGAGGCCAAGGCCAAGGAAAAGCTGGGTGCCGAGAATGTCCAGGTACAGGAATACAACCTGGCCGGCAACGGCAAGACCTCCATCCTGGGCAGCTCCGGCCTGATTAAGATGGTGCGTGAGAAGGACGGCCCCATCATTGGTGTCCACATGATCGGCGGCCGCATCGGCGAGCAGATCGGCGAGGCCCAGCTGATCGTGAACTGGGAAGCCTACCCGGAAGACCTGGCCGGTCTCCTGCACGCCCACCCCACCCAGAACGAAGCCATCGGCGAAGCTGCCATGGCCCTCGCCGGCAAGCCCCTGCACGGCTAGAAGCGAAGAGTTTTCCCGGTGCATCCGGTGCCATGGGCACCGGGTGCACTAGGCTTCAAACCAA
The DNA here is from genome assembly GCF_049311025.1 of Arthrobacter sp. 3Tela_A. Taxonomy (NCBI): domain Bacteria; kingdom Bacillati; phylum Actinomycetota; class Actinomycetes; order Micrococcales; family Micrococcaceae; genus Arthrobacter; species Arthrobacter sp. 3Tela_A. The sequence continues at coordinate 14,121 of NZ_JAXIOM010000001.1, read as the reverse complement.
CCAGCACCAGCGGCACGGCTGGTCAAAGAACTAACAAGGAGAAACGGGGACAATATGTCTGAAACCGTGAACTTACCCGCCCTTGGTGAAAGCGTCACCGAAGGCACCGTTACCCGCTGGCTGAAGCAGGTAGGCGATACCGTCGCCGTCGACGAGCCCCTGCTGGAGGTGTCCACCGACAAGGTCGACACCGAAATCCCGTCTCCGGTAGCAGGCGTCATCGAGGAAATCCTCGTGGCCGAGGACGAGACCGCCGAGGTCGGCGAAGCACTCGTGCGCATCGGCGACGGCTCCGGCTCCTCCTCTGACGACTCCGGTTCCGCTCCGGAGGCTGAAGAAGCTCCCGCAGCCGAGCCCGAGGCCAAGGAAGAAGCACCGGCTGGTGCTGCAGAGGAAGCACCGGACTCCGGCTCCGCCGATTCCGGTGACAGCACTGACGTGACACTGCCCGCCTTGGGCGAAAGCGTCACCGAAGGCACCGTCACCCGGTGGCTGAAGGCCGTTGGCGACGACGTCGCAGTGGATGAGCCCCTCCTGGAGGTCTCCACCGACAAGGTCGACACCGAGATCCCCTCCCCCGTGGCCGGCAAGCTGCTGGAGATCAAGGTCAACGAGGACGAGACCGCCGAGGTTGGGTCCGTCCTGGCCGTCATCGGATCCGGTTCCGCCGCTCCGGCCAAGGCCGAGCCGAAGGAAGCCGAGCCGGTTGCTGCCGCTCCGTCAACCGAGCGCGAAGAGCCGGTTGCCGAGCCCAAGGAGGAAGCTCCCAAGCAGGAAGCTCCGAAGGAGGAAGCTCCCAAGCAGGAGGCTCCCAAGGAAGAGGCTCCCAAGCAGGAAGCCGCGAAGGAAGAGTCCGGCTCCGGCACCTACGTCACCCCGCTGGTCCGCAAGCTTGCCAACGAGCACGGCGTGGACCTCTCCACCGTCAAGGGTTCCGGCGTAGCCGGCCGCATCCGCAAGCAGGATGTACTTGACGCCGCCGAAGCCGCCAAGGCTGAGGAACCGGCAGCCGCTGCGGCGCCGTCGTCCTCTGACAAGGCAGCTCCGGCCAAGATCAGCGAGGAAAGCGCCAAGCTGCGCGGCACCACGGTCAAGGCACCGCGGATCCGCCAGACGATCGCCCGCCGCATGAAGGAGTCCCTGGACACCTCGGCCCAGCTGACCCAGGTCCAGGAAGTCGACATGACGCGCATCGCCACGATGCGCCAGAAGGCCAAGGCCGGCTTCAAGGAACAGAACGGCGCCAACCTGACGTTCCTGCCGTTCATCGCCAAGGCAGTCGTGGAGGCGCTGAAGGCCCACCCGAAGCTGAACGCGTCCTACGACAGCGACTCGCAGGAGATCACCTACCACGACGCCGAACACCTGGCCATTGCCGTTGATACCGAGAAGGGCCTGCTGGTTCCGGTCATCAACGACGCCGGTGACCTGAACCTCGCCGGCCTGGCGAAGAAGATAGCCGACGTCGGTGCGCGCACCCGCAGCGGCAAGATCGGCCCGGACGAGCTCTCCGGCGGCACGTTCACGATCACGAACATTGGCAGCGTCGGAGCCCTCTTCGATACGCCGATCATCAACCAGCCCCAGGTAGGCATCCTGGGCACCGGTGCGATCGTGAAGCGCCCGGTTGTGCGGACGGATGAGGACGGCAATGACACCATTGCGATCCGGTCCATGATGTACCTGTCGCTGACGTACGATCACCGCCTGGTGGACGGCGCCGACGCAGGCCGCTTCCTGCAGACCCTGAAGGCACGGCTGGAAGAAGGCAGCTTCGAAGCCGATCTGGGCCTCTAAGCGCTAAGGCACGCAGACAGGCGGGGGGGGGCCCCGGGGGGCCCCCCCCCCCTTCCACGTTAAACGCGTCGCGGCCGTGAGTTTTCTACCCGTTGTAGAATAGTTACCGGAATAATTACGTACCCTGACACTCTGTCGGTAAGATCGAAACCATGGACTTCCTTCACAGCTTCCTCGTCTTCCTCCACATCCTCGGGGCCGGAATCATCGTCGGCATCTGGGTTGCCAAGATCAAGAACCCCACCGTGATGCCCGGCCAGTTCCACGCCGCGCTGCTGCAGCTGGTGACCGGCATCCTGCTGGTAGGCCTCAACGAGATGGGCGACGGCGACGTCAACCACATCAAGGTCGCCGTCAAGCTCACCATCGCACTCGTGATCGCAGTCATGGCCTTCATCGGCCAGCGCAAGTACAAGAAGGACCAGCCCGTCTCCGGTGGCCTGGCCAACGGCGTCGGCATCCTGACCGTAGTCAACGTGGCCCTGGCCACCATGTGGTAACCAACCCCTGAACAGCAGCACGCGGCCGAACTGCGGCCGGCCTGCACGGTCCCTCCCCTCCGTTTTGGAGGGGAGGGACTTTTTTGTGCCCGTGCCACGCTCCCTTGACCCGCGTGTACGTTCAGGGTCTGGCAGTTGGCTGCCGGGCCTGCAAGGATGGGCGCCAGCGCGTCCGGCAGTCCCGCCCGGCGCCCTCCTCGAAGGAGTTCCCATGGCCACTGTCCGCTCAGCACACACCATCTGGAACGGGGACCTGTTCCACGGCAAGGGTGAAGTCACGCTGGACTCATCCGATCTCGGCACTTTCGACGTCACCTGGAAGGCACGCGCAGAGGAGGCCGAGGGAAGGACCAGCCCCGAGGAACTGATTGCCGCCGCACATTCTGCCTGCTTCTCGATGGCTTTCAGCAACGCCCTGGCCGAGGCCGGCAAGACGGCAGAACGCATCGAAACATCCGCCGAAGTCACCTTCGTTCCGGGCACCGGAATTACCGGCAGCCATCTGCGGGTCAAGGCCGTGGTGCCGGACCTGAGCGCCGAAGAGTTCACGGACATCGCGGAGGCCGCGAAGACCGGATGCCCGGTTTCCCAGGCCCTGGCCGGTATCAGCATCACTATGGACGCCGCCCTGGAGGCCTAAGTACCGTCTTAACCGGCGCCTCCCGAGACAAAAAGGACCTCTCCCGCACGGGAGGGGTCCTTTGGGGTATTGCCGGGCAATAGGGGGCGCGTAACCTCGCTAACAAGCGAGCTTGGCAGGGGGCCAAGGGAGCGGTTTCGATACGATCGCAACTGCGTCTGAAGGTGAAGATATGAACCTCACGCCAAAGGAAATCGACAAACTTTACGTATACCAAGTGGCTGATCTGGCCCGAAAACGCCGGGACCGCGGGACCAAGCTCAACGTCAGCGAAGCCACCGCCCTGATCTGCGAGGCCATCCTGGAAGGTGCAAGGGACGGCCGAACGGTTGCCGAGGTGATGGAACTCGGAAAGACCATCGTCTCGGAAAGCCAGTGCATGGACGGAGTGCGTGAACGGCTGCCGCTGCTGCAGATCGAGGCAACCTTCGTCGACGGCAGCAAGCTGGTCTCCTGCCACGATCCCATCGGGGTATAAGTTGGCCCAGTCCACCGAGCCCGGTGCGGCGGTGGTGCTCGTCGGAGGACATGAAAGCGGCAACGGGGCGGATCTCTCTTTCGTGCCGGACTTAATGCCCGGCGCTTTCGTGACCCCGGCCGGCCGGCCATTGCACAATCTGCTCGCACAGCTGCTTGGCAGGACGTTGGAGGCCGGCTCCGGCATCCAGCCGGTAGTTGTGCTTCCGATGACTTTCGGCCGCAACCCCACCCTCATTGCTGATACGGCGAAGACACTTCGCTGGCTCAGTGCCGAGGCTGCCACCCGTAATGCTGCGGCACCGCTGGCCCTTGCGGATCCCTTTGGAACCGCCGACCACCTTACGGCCTGGCTGAGGACTGCGGCCATCGAAGTGCGCCGGAAGTCACCGGAAGCGGCAATGCTGATCACTTCCGACGCCGCGAACCCATTCGACGACGCCGACCTCTACCGCATCACTCATCTGGTGCGGACGCACGGAGCAGGCATCCCCGTGGAGACAGCGGCTGTAGCCAGCACGGGCGGGCTCCTGGAAGCGGTCCGGCGGCTTCGGCGGCTTGGCAGCACCCGCACAGTCGTTGTTCCGGCCGGGTTCCGGCGAGCCGGGACCATCCGCTCAGAGCCGGTGCCGTACGGGGCAGGCGAGTTCTCCGACGCCGAATTCTACGGCCCACTGCTGAGCGAGCGCGCGGTGCTGCGCGTCATTGGTGATCGGGTCCGGGACGCCCTGCACGGCCTCAGCCACGGCCGGACAGGCGTGGAAGCCGGGCTGCAGGCCGATCACAGCCACGGTTACGCACATTCGCATGCCTTCGAGGAATCCGGCGGCGGCCACTCCCATCCGCACAGTCACGGGATGGCTGCCGGCCATACGCACAGCCACCCCGCCCCGGCCGGCACGAACTGACCGGGTCCCATCAAATACACCTGCAGCTACCCTGCACCGCAAGGGAAGGACAGATCATGCTGGGCACCCCAACTTATGACCATAAGCAAGAGGACATTGAGATTAATGCAGACCGGCCAAGCGTCACCCTGCTCGTAAGCAACACCGGAGACCGGGCGGTACAGGTTGGCTCGCACTTCCACTTCTTTGAAACCAACAAGGCCCTCCTCTTCGAACGTGAACTCGCCTACGGAATGCACCTGGATCTTCCCGCAGGCACCGGCGTTCGGATTGAGGCTGGCGACACCCGGGAGGTAACCCTCACCGCCTACGCCGGAAGCCGGCGGGTGATCGGCTTCAACAATCTCGTGGACGGGGGACTCGACGCCACGGACACCAAAATCCGCGCCTTGGAACGGATGAGGGAACTCGGATTCCAGGACGGCAAGCCGACCGCCAAACCCACGGCGAGCAACCAGGGCAGCGCGGCTAGGACCGGCTCCGCAAAAGATGGGAAGAAGTGATGGCGAAGATCTCGCACAAGCAGTACACCGACCTCTTTGGTCCCACCACCGGCGACCGGGTCCGCCTGGCCGACACCAACCTCGTGATCGAGATCGAGAAGGATTTCAACGAGGGCCACTACGGCGACGAGGTAGTCTACGGCGGCGGCAAGACTGCCCGTGACGGGATGGCCGCGGACCCCCAGGCAACCTCGGCCGAGGGGGTCCTGGACCTGGTTATCACGAACGCCATCATCCTGGACCCCATCCTCGGAGTCGTTAAGGGCGACATTGGCATTCGCGACGGCAAGATCGCCGGGGTCGGCAAATCCGGGAACCCGCATACCCAGAGCGGAGTAGACCCGCGCCTGGTGGTTGGCCCCGGAACGGAACTGTTGGCCGGTGAGCACTTCATCGCCACTGCCGGCGGCATTGACTCCCACGTGCATTACATCTCCCCCGAGCAGGCTCTGGCAGCGCTCTCCAACGGCATCACCACCCTTTTTGGCGGCGGCACCGGGCCCACCGACGGCACGAACGGCGTTACCACCACCCCCGGCGTCTGGAACATCGCCACCATGCTCCAGTCCGTCGAGGCGATGCCGGTAAACATGGGCATACTCGGAAAGGGAAACGGATCGCTGCCGGAGGCACTGATTGAGCAGATCGAAGGCGGTGCTGCAGGACTCAAAGTCCATGAGGACTTCGGTGCGACACCTGCGGCACTGAGCATGGCGCTGTCCGTAGCTGACGACTACGACGTCCAGATTTCAGTGCATACTGACAGCCTCAACGAGTCGGGATACGTCGAGAACACCCTGGACGCCATCGACGGCCGGACAATTCACACTTTCCACACCGAGGGTGCCGGCGGCGGGCACGCACCGGACATCATCAAGGTGGCCGGCTACCCCAACGTCCTCCCGTCGTCCACGAACCCGACGCTACCCTACACCGCCAACTCGATCGACGAGCTGCTGGACATGGTGATGGTCTGCCATCACCTCTCCCATGACATTCCGGAGGATGTAGCCTTCGCCGACTCCCGGGTGCGGGCCGAGACGATTTCAGCCGAGACGGTCTTCCATGACGAGGGGATCATCTCGATGGTGTCCTCCGATTCCCAGGCGATGGGGCGGATTGGCGAGTCCTTTATGCGCACCTTCCAGATTGCGCACCACTGCAAGGACCAGCGGGGCAAGCTGCCGGAAGACAGTGCGGACAACGACAACTTCCGGGTGCTGCGGTTCCTGGCCAAGATCACCATCAACCCGGCGATCACCCAGGGCGTCTCCGACTACATCGGTTCGCTGGAAGCGGGAAAGATGGCGGATATCGTGCTCTGGCCCATTCAGTCGTTCGCGGCCAAGCCCAGGCTGATCGTCAAAGGCGGGCTGATCAACTGGGCACTCATGGGCGACCCGAACGCTTCCCTGCCTACCCCTCAGCCGGTGTTCTACCGGCCTATGTTCGGAGCACAGGGCAAGGCGCTGCAGAGTACCCGGGCAACCTTTATGTCCAAGGCAGCAATGAATAAGGGCGTGCCGGAACGGCTTGGACTCGAGAGCCAGATCCTTCCGGTGCACCGCTGCCGGGGCATTGGAAAGGAGCACATGGTCCGCAACAACGCGACGCCGGATATCACCGTGGATCCGGAGACCTATGACGTGACCTACAACGGCACGCTGGCCAAGATACCCCCGGCACAGACCCTTCCCCTGACCCAGCTGTTCTTTCTGGCCTAGGGGCACCGCATGTCGGATGTCGGACAGTTGCTTACCAGCCTGCAGTTCGCCGACTCGGCCTTTCCCAGCGGCTTCTACACGATGTCGCACGGGCTGGAGGGTTACAGCCAGGCCCGGCTCGTTTCACGCGGTGACGTCCAGCCGCTGCTGGCCGATCTGCTCCTGCACTCTGTCGGGCCCGGGGACGCAACGGCCCTCGCCGCGGCACACCGTGCGGCGGCCGACGGCGACGTCGAGCTTGTACAGGAGGTCGACCAGCGCCTCTTCGCTTCCAAACTGAACACGGAAATGCGCACGGCCTCTGTGCGCAGCGGCCACCAGCTGATCGATCTGGGCGCGGAGCTGATTGCGCAGCCGCTGCTCGCTGAGTACGGCGGCCGGGTGCGCAGGCGGTCCACGCCCGGCTGCCAGCCGGTCGCCACGGCAGTGATTTATGCGGCTAACGGCGTCCAGACCCGGCATGCCGTGGCCTCGGACCTGTTCGCCTTCTCCGCAAGTTTCGTCGGCGCCGCGCTCCGGCTGCGGCTGACGGACCACCGGCATGCGCAAGCCGTGCTGCTGGAAACAGCCGGAGTGATCGAGCAGGCGACCGAGGCCGCGCTTGAACGCGACCTCGCTGACCTGGGCGGCTGCGCACCAATGGCAGACGTCATGTCCGCCCGGCATGAGAAAGCCGAGGCACGGCTCTTCGCCAGCTGAGGCTCCCCGGATGAACAGGACTGGACGGCACCGGCAGGTGCGCAGATACGAAAGATGCGGAACACACCGGAAATGAGGAAGTTATGAGCGAGAACGTGTTGAGGATCGGAATCGGAGGGCCTGTCGGCAGCGGCAAGACTGCGCTGACGGAAGCCCTCGTTCCCCGGCTCATCGCGGCCGGCCGGACCCCGGGCGTAATCACGAACGACATTTACACCCAGGAGGACGCCCACCACGTCCGCAGGGAGCTGGACGGCGTGCTCGACCCGGAGCGCGTGATCGGCGTCGAAACCGGATCCTGCCCGCATACAGCGGTTCGGGACGACCCGACCATGAACCTGGCAGTCGGAGCGGAAATGCTGGAACGGTTTCCCGAGATCGATACGCTCATCTATGAGTCCGGCGGGGACAACCTGACGCTGACGTTCTCTCCAGCCCTGGCCGACGTTTTTGTGTTTGTGCTGGACACCGCGGAGGGCGAGAAAATGCCGCGCAAGCGCGGACCCGGCATCACGGACAGCGACATCCTGGTGATCAACAAGATCGACATCGCCCAGTACGTACGCACCGATCTGGACGTCATGGAGGCCGATGCGCACCGGGTACGTGAGGACAGGCCCGTGGTGCTGACGAACTCACTAACCGGGCAGGGAGTTGATGAACTGCACCGGCAGATCATGACTCAGTGGAACGGCGCCCGAACCGAGCTCATCGGATGACGGTCAAGGCAACGGAACCACAAACCGCTCCGCTCCCCCATTTGAGCGCCGTCCCCGGGCCACAGGTCCCCCAGACCGGAGGGCGGCCGCCGAGCACGGGGGGCTACCGGCTGGAGCCGGCGTACTACGAACCGGCGCGGGTGCCGGAGGAGGTCCTGCGCCATGCGGGGACTCCCGTGGGCCTGCCGGTTGGCAGCCCGGGCAAGGTGGGCGTCCTGCAGCTCGGTTTTGACCGCAACCGCGGCCGCACCGAACTGGTGCAGCATTACCAGAAGTCTCCGCTGCAGATCATGCACCCGCTGTACTTCAACCTGCTGCGTCCCGACATGCCCTACACCTACCTCATGTCATCCGGCGGAGGGATCCTTCAAGGCGACCGGCAGCGCACCGACCTGCGTTTCGGTCCCGGGACTTCAGCGCATGTGACCACCCAGGCCCACACACGCATCTACCGCATGGACGCCGGTTATGCCACTGCGGTCGTGAACCTCGCGGCCGAAGAGGGTGCCTACGTTGAATACCTGCCCGATCCGGTTGTGCCCTTCACCGCCTCGCGTTTCTACCAGCAGACTTCCGCGGTGCTGGACGAGTCCGCGACGCTGCTGCTGGGCGAGACCGTCTACGCCGGCCGGCTCGCCCGCGGGGAACGGCATGCCTATGACGTCTATGCCTCGGACCTCGAGGTGCGGCGTCCGGACGGCCGGCTTGTCGCCCTGGACCGGGTGCGGCTCTGCCCCAAGGGGGAACCCGGAGAAGGCGGGTCCGGGAACGGAGTGAACGGCCTCGGCGTGCTCGCGGGCCACGATGTACTCGCGATGCTTTACGTCTTCACGCCCCTCGCTGCCCCGGCCCAACTGGCAGATACGCTGGCCCGCGCGATCCACGGGAGCGGTGGCGACCTGATCTTCGGTGTGAGCGCACTCCCCGGTGACACCGGTGTATGGATGCGCCTGGTGGGCAACGACCCGGTGGCCGTGGCAGCCGCGAACACGGCAGCTGCCGCCGCCGTGCATCAACTGCTGACCGGGAAGCAGGCGCCCCTCGTTCGGAAAACCTAGGAAGGGGTCTGACCGTGCGGAAACAAACGAACGCGCAGGACGAAGCAGTGAGGCCGCAGCGCTCCTACCGGGCGCAGGTTGTGCTGGCCTTCATTCCGGTCGTCCTGCTGCACATCGCCGGATTCGGGCTCTTCTTTTTCATGGTGGAACCGCTGCACCTGCAGCTCGGTTCCTCAGTCTTTGGCGTCGGAATTGCCGTGGTGGCGTACGTGCTCGGTGTTCGGCATGCCTTCGACGCCGACCACATCGCCGCGATTGACAACACCACGCGCAAGCTCGTGGACCTGCGCAGGCCCGCTGCCGGCGTTGGCCTGTTCTTCTCCCTTGGGCACTCCACCATCGTGTTCCTCATGGCAGCGCTCCTGGCCCTGGGGGTGAGCTGGGCCGTGGGCCTCAGCGATGACGGCAATGAGGTGCGCAACGGCCTGGGCGTTTTTGGAACGGTTGTCTCCGGTGTCTTCCTGCTGCTGATCGGGCTGATCAACGCCGTGGCGTTTATGGGGATCCTGAAGGTGTGGCGGGCCTCGCGCAACGGCGAAATGGACGAGGTCGAGCTCGAGCGGCATCTGCAGGGGCGCGGCTTCATCACCCGAATCCTGCGGCCGCTGATGCGCACGATTGACCGTCCGGGAAAGATGTACGCTGTCGGTTTCCTGTTCGGGCTGGGATTCGACACAGCAAGCGAAATCGCACTGCTCGTGCTGGCCGGGACAGGGGCCGCGACGGGACTCCCGTGGTACGCCATCCTCTGCCTGCCGCTCATCTTCGCCGCCGGCATGAGCCTGTTCGACACTCTCGATTCGTCGGTGATGGTGCGGGCCTATGGCTGGGCCAGTGTCAACGCCGTCCGCAAGGTCTACTACAACCTCACCATCACCGGGCTCTCGGTCATGATTGCGGTCATGATCGGCGGCATCGAACTGGTCGGGCTGCTGAATGAGAAGCTCGGGCTGCGCGACCCGCTCACCGTCTGGATAGCCGGTATCGACTTGGAGAACGTGGGCTACATCATCGTGGGCCTGCTGGTGCTGGTCTGGATCATCTCCACTGCCTATTGGCGATTCGGCCGGGTCGAAGAGAAGTGGGCCCTGCCCAACGGCGGCGGCAGCCCCGGCACTGCGGCACCGGAGGGCCCGGCTCCCGGGCAGCGCTCCGAAACACACCGGCCGCCGGATAACGCGGCCGGGGAGGAGCCATGAGCAGCGCCGCGGCCAGCACACCGAGCCCGGCCATTTCAGGAACAGGCTGGCTGAAGGGCTGGTGCGAGGGGCTCTCGCAGATCTTCTTCCAGAGCAACATTTACACGGCCCTGCTGATTCTGGCTGCATTCGCCGTAGCTGACTGGCGCATGGCAGTGCTCGTGCTGATAGGCGCTGCGGGAAACGTTGTGGGCGGGCGGCTGCTCAGGGCCGACTCCTCCTCAGTGACGTCGGGCATGCAGGGCTTCTGCGGCGCCCTGGTTGGTGCCGGGACCTTCTCGGCCATAGGGGCCCAGTGGGCCGCCTACCCAATCGCGCTCGTCGGCGGTCTGCTCTGCGCTCCGGTGACATGGCTGGTGGTCGCCCTGTTCACCAAGACGCCGCTGAGGATCTACGCGCTGCCATCCACCACTGCACCGTTCTGCATCGTGGCAACCGGGATTCTGCTCAGCACTCAGGCGCTGCACGTCAGCGCGGCGCCGTCGGCCACCATCGACTCGCCGGCGATCGCCTTCGCACGCTCGCTGCTGACTAACGTGTCCGAGGTTGTCCTCATCAACAACGAGTGGTCCGGGGCCCTCATCCTGCTCGGGCTGTTCGTGGCCGGCTGGAAGGTGGGGCTGGCCGGCCTGCTCGGCAGCGTGGTGGGAAGCTTTTGCGCGCTGGCAATGGGAGAGCCGCTCACGGAGACGGCAAATGGCCTGGCTGGTTACTCCGGTGTGCTCACCGCCATTGCACTGGCCGTCGTATTCCTGCGCAGCAGCCCGGTGTCCTGGGTGCTTGCCGTCATTGGAACCGTGGTGACTGCGGTCGTCACGGTGCTAATGCACCGGATTGACGCCCCCACCTACACCTGGCCCTACATCCTCACTACCTGGGTGTTCCTGGTGATCGCCTACTACATTCCGGCGGCCAAGCGTCCGTAGCGGGGCAGTCTTAGAGCGCCGCACCTATCCAGAGGCCGGTCACCGCCGCAGCTACGGAGAGCACGAGCATGACGATACCGCTGATGAATGACGCGCCGTAGCGGCCCTTTTTCATCAGCTGCACCGTCTCATAGCTCGCCGTGCTGAAGGTCGTGTACCCGCCGAGGAATCCGGTGCCGATAACGATGCTGACGTCGGTTGGAAGGAAATGCTCAAGGGTGAGTCCGGTAAGGAATCCGAGTACGAGGGAGCCCGAGACGTTGATGATCGTCGTCGCCCACGCGAACCGCGTTTTGGAGTGGGCGCGGATGAATCCGTCCAGCATGAACCGCACAGTGGCGCCGAGGCCGCCGGCCAGGGCCAGCAGCAGGAAAATACCGGGGCTCATGTAGCGTCCTCCTGCTCATCCTTGCGCGGGGTCGAGGCGCGGTTGTTGACGGCGGTTGCAATGGCGATGCCCGCCCAGGTGGCGCAGGCGCCGACGATTACCGTTGCGAGTGCGTAGATCACCGCGGATCCGGGCAGCCCGTCACGGAAGAGTACCGCCGTGTCGGTGGCCAGCGAACTGTAGGTGGTGAAGCCGCCGCAGAAGCCGGTGCCGAGCAGCAGCTTGAGGTTCGCGCCGGTCGGGCGCGCCTTGTCGAGGCGCGTGACGGCTTCATAGAGGTAGCCGAGCAGGAAGGCGCCGACCACGTTGATGATCGGGATCGCGATCGGAACCTCGCCGAGGTTCGGGATGACGAGTGAAAGGCCCTCCCGGCTGGCGGCCCCAAAGGCGCCGCCGACGAAGACAAGCGCGATCGCTGCCCCGCGCAGGTATGACGGGCGGCCGCCGTTCATGGCCGCGTCCGCTCCTCAGCGCTGCCCACGCGTGGCGGACTTGAGTAAGTGCCCATTCCTGAACGGTACTCCGGCGCGTTGCCGCCCTTCAATCATGAAGTGCCCGGCGGCGTCGCAGACCAGGCAGAACAAGCCGAAGGGGTCCCTTCCGTATGGAAGGGACCCCGTTCAAGCTACTCCGGCTAGCCCTTTTCGCGGGCAGTTTCCTGAGGCCTTGGCGGCAGCGCAGCGGGGCGCAGGCTGGGATAGCCTTCGCGGGCCGGCGGCACGTCGGTGGGGATCTCCGCCAGCATTTCCTTAAGGATGGCCACCCCCTGCTCCAGCTGGGGGTCCTCCCCTGCGGCGTAGGCGTGTGGCGGGTAGGGAACCTCGATGTCCGGTTCAACGCCGCGGTTCTCCACACCGAAGCCCACCCCCTGGGTGAACCAGAAGGCGTAGCGCGGCTGGGTCACCGAGGTGCCGTCGGCAAGGTCGAAGCGTCCGTCCACGCCGACAACACCGCCCCAAGTCCGGGTGCCGACCACGGGTCCAATCCCCCGCAGTTTGGCCACCTGGGTGACGATGTCCCCGTCCGAGCCGGCGAACTCATCGGTGAGGATCACGACGGGACCGCGGGGAGCCTGTTCAGGGTAGGTTCCGGCCTGGTCACCGCGCGGGAGCATCCACGCCGTAACCTTCCGGCCGATCAGTTCGGCCACGAGCTGGGACGTATGTCCGCCGCGGTTGTGCCGGACGTCGATGATCAGCCCGTTCTTCGCTGCCTCGCTGTCCAGGTCACGGTGCAGCTGCGCCCACCCGCTGGCCACCATGTCCGGGATGTGCAGGTAGCCGAACGCACCGTCGGAGGCAGCGCGCACCGCCCGCCGGTTCGCGTTGACCCAGTTCTGGTAGCGGAGCCGTTCTTCGCTCCGCAGGGGCACGACGGCGATGCGCCGCTGCGCTGGCACGCCTTCACCGCTGCTGCGGATAACGGTCAGTTCCACGACCCGTCCGCCGGCGCCCACCAGCAGGGCAGCCGGTCCCTTGTCAGCGGGAACGGGAAGCCCGTCCACTGCTGCGATGATGTCTCCGGGCCGCACGTCGGCACCGGGTCCGCTCAGCGGGGAGATTGCCTTGGGATCGGAGGACTCAGGGTCCAGGATGCGGACTACTTCCCAGCCGCCTGCTCCCGGACGGAGGTCTGCCCCCAGGAACCCCTGCGCCCCTCCCCCGGCTTCCACAGCTCCGGCGGCAGTGACGTAGGCATGGGAAGTGCCCAGCTCGCCGTGCAGCTCCCACAGCAGGTCCACCAGGTCATCATGCGAGCCCAGGTTCTGAACCAGCGGGCGGTAACGGGCATGCACTGCGTCCCAGTCCAGGCCACCCATGTCCGGAGTCCAGAAGAACTCCCGCTGCAGCCGCCAGGCTTCGTCAAAAGCCTGTCCCCAGACCTTCAGCGGCTCAAGCAGGACGCGGATCCGGTTCAGGTCCACGGTTACGTTCTCGGGTGAATCTTCATCGGCACGGACGCCGGCGGGCACGGCACGAACGCGGTGCTCGTGCTGCAGCACCACGGTGGAAGCATCCCCGGAGAGCTCGTAGTCGTCCAGCGCGGGCACCAGCACCGAGGTTTCCTTCCGGACCAGGTCGAAGCGCTCAAGGCGCTTGCCCGGGGAGCGGTCGGAAGAACTGGCCCGCCCGTCTCCGGTGACACCGTAGACATCTTCCGCCAGCCAGAGCAGGGCACCCTCTGCGGCGCGCAGCTTGGCGTAGCTGCCCTGGGGTACGGGGACTGCGATGATGCGCTCTGCCAGCCGGTCCAGGTCCACATCCGTACGGGGTTCCTGCGCAGGCTTGTCCTCGGGATCATCCGACTCAGCGCTTCCCGCCCCGGCAGGTTCCACCACGTGGGCGGAGGGACCGAACGGCGAGGATGTCTCCGCGGAAAGGGCTATCAGGAACGGCTTCGTCGACGTCGGGAAACCGAGATCGAATCCGTGCGTGTCATAGACCGGATCAAAACTGCGTTCGGAGAGGAACGCCAGGAACTTTCCGTCCGGGGTGAAGGAGGGACTGTGGTCGTGGAACCTGCCGACGGGGCCCCACCCGAACCCCCCCAACCCCCCCCCCGGTGGCCCGCCCCCCCGCCCGC